>CALGRN010000033.1 GCA_937880835.1 uncultured Prevotella sp.
AAATCGACGTAAATATAGTTTATAAAATTTTAACTTATATTAGCAAGAATTCTCCCTCCTCTATAGGTGGCGAGATGAATTGTGGGCTACAAAGAATTACTAAAAAATAAAAACGTTAAGCAAAATATGAGAATACTGCATTTTATTCCTTCAACAGACAGCAAGTCCGATTTCATACTTTCGTATGTTTCGGAACTAAGTCAGGCTATGGGGAAAATAGCAGAAGTTCATATTATTACATTCAAAACAAAGGAAAAGAAAGAGGCAGAGAATGTACATTTTCATTTAATCGATGCTCCTACGATTGCCTCTTTCATAAAATTAATAATACAATTCAATAAGAAACTTGACGAAATAAATCCGGATATAGTTCACATTCACGGTTGTTGGAATTTTACTTTAAGAATGGTAGAATTGTTGTCAGGCAGAAAAGGACATCCTGTTGTACTATCTACTTATGGCGGTTTGCATCCGACAATAATGAAAACTGATTTTTGGAAAAGCAAATTACCAAAACTGATTTTATATCAATATCTTACAGTAAGAAAGTCAGATGCCGTATTGATTTACGGTGATGAAGAATATAAAAACATTTCGGATTTGGGTTGGAAGAGGCGTTTAGGAAAGGTGGAAAGCCCCCATTTAAATCAAGAGATTACATATACTGAAACGGCTTTAAGTATTATTAGATTCTATAACAAGGTTATAGACACGAGAAATTACACACTTTTAGATAATAATGCAAAAGATGCCATATCTTCATTGCTTCACGTAGGATTATCAAAAGACAATGAGAAAAAGTTGCTGGATGCAGATGATATAATCAATCTTAGAAACATTAATGCCATTATGTGGCGCAAGATATTCATTTACACCTATGACGAGGGAGTTTTGGATATTATAAAGAGAGGTATAGATATAATACAATTAAACACGCCAAAGTTCGTTATAGATAATGTAGAGAGATTTAAATCAAAGCGAAAACGCACAAAAGGGCATCTCGAAAGCGATAAAATCATATCAGCAGGTTCTACTATCAGTAGGAAAACAGATAAGTATGAGCACTGTAACGAAAAGACTATATGCATAATGATGATGAATATTCGCAGCGAAATAAATAAAATGAGTGTCACGCTGCTTCATTTTTCGGAATTGTATATCATGATAAAATACACTGATTATGACGAAGATAAACTTATTAGGATGTTGTCCGAGCTTCACATATTTAAGTTTTCAGCCCGCATAATGCAAATATTAAGCGAGCTATTCTACTTGGAAGAAGGTTTTATGCCGATAGATCCGATAGATGACAGAAAAACAAGACAAATAAGAATCAACTTTACTAAAAACGCATAATAAATTATGGCAACAATTCACTATGACATTGAGAAAGACTTGCGGTATCTGCAACTGCTTTCACAATCATTCCCTACTGTGGCTGATGCAAGTACGGAGATAATAAATTTACAGGCAATCCTAAACCTGCCGAAAGGCACAGAGCATTTCCTCGCAGATATTCATGGAGAGAACGAAGCATTCCAACACGTTCTGAAAAATGCATCAGGAAACATAAAGAGAAAAGTTAATGATTTGTTCGGAAATACACTTCGTGAATCTGAAAAGCAGGAACTGTGCACTCTTATCTATTATCCGGAACAGAAATTGGAGTTGATAAAGTCAACAGAGAAAGAACTTGCAGACTGGTATCGCATAACATTACATCAGCTTGTTGCTGTGTGCAGGGATGTATCAAGCAAATACACTCGTTCGAAAGTACGCAAGTCTTTGCCACAAGATTTCAGCTATATAATACAGGAACTGCTGCATGAGCGTACCGATGATGCGGATAAGACTGCTTACGTCAGTGCCATTATAAACACGATATTATCGATAGGACGTGCCGATGACTTTATAATTGCACTCGCAAATGTGATACAAAGACTTGTTATCGACCAGCTTCATATATTGGGAGATGTATATGACAGAGGTCCGGGAGCACACCTAATAATGGACATTCTGCACGATTATCACAGTTGGGACATACAATGGGGAAACCATGACATGTTATGGATGGGAGCTTGTTCAGGTAACGATGCATGTATATGTAACGTCATTCGAATATCATTGAGATATGCAAATCTTGCCACACTTGAAGACGGTTACGGAATAAATCTTATACCGTTGGCAACATTTGCAA
>CALGRN010000034.1 GCA_937880835.1 uncultured Prevotella sp.
GTTTATTATTATGATGCAAAATTACTAATATGTTTTAAAAATTTGATAGTTTTCAACCAAATGTTTTGGTGTTTTGTCATAAAATTCGTAATTTAGACGGCGAAAAGGAAGAACGTTTTCTTTCCTTTTAAGAATGAATTCTATTAATAACACTTTAAATCTTAAAAACATGAGAGTATATCAGACTAATGAGATTAAAAACATTGCATTGCTTGGCAGTGCGGGTTCCGGCAAGACTACTCTTGCCGAAAGTATGCTTTATGGAAGTGGTATAATCAAACGTCGTGGTTCGGTTGAAGCAAAAAATACAGTAAGCGACTATTTTCCCGTAGAACAGGAATATGGTTATTCTGTTTTCCCAACAGTATTCCACGTAGAATGGAACAATAAAAAACTTAACATAATAGATTGTCCGGGTGCGGATGATTTCGTTGGTGGAGCAATCACTGCGCTTAACGTTACAGACGAGGCAGTAATACTTATAAACGGACAATATGGTCCGGAAGTAGGAACACAGAATAATTTCCGTTATACCGAAAAACTAAAAAAACCGGTTATTTTCCTCATTAATCAATTAGATTCTGATAAATGTGATTTTGATAACATTATATCAAACATGAAAGAGATATATGGACCGAAGTGTGTTCAGGTGCAATATCCTATATCTACCGGTGCAGGATTTGACTCTATTATAGACGTACTCCTGATGAAGAAATATTCATGGAAACCGGAAGGAGGCATGCCGATAATAGAAGATATACCGGCAGAAGAGATGGATAAAGCAATGGAACTTCATAAAACACTTGTGGAAGCAGCTGCCGAAAACGATGAAAGTTTAATGGAAAAATTCTTTGAAGAGGAGAGCTTAACAGAGGATGAGATGCGCGAAGGCATAAGAAAAGGACTTGCAATGCGTTCAATATTTCCTGTTTTTTGCGTATGTGCAGGCAAAGATATGGGTGTTCGTCGTCTTATGGAATTCTTGGGAAACGTTGTTCCTTTTGTAAATGAGATGCCCAAATTGCATAATACGAGAGGTGAAGAGATAAGCCCGGATTCTGACGGACCTACTTCCGTGTATTTCTTTAAGACAGGTCTTGAACCTCATATAGGTGAGGTTAGTTACTTCAAAGTTATGAGCGGAACGATTAAAACAGGTGATGATTTGACTAATGCCGATCGTGGAAGCAAAGAAAGAATAGGCACTTTATATGCCTGTGCAGGTGCAAACAGAATAGCTGTTGAGCAGCTTAATGCAGGCGATATTGGTTGTACCGTGAAACTGAAAGATGTTAAAACGGGCAATACTCTTAATGGAAAAGACTGTGAGTGGAAGTTCGATTTCATCAAATATCCTAACTCAAAATACTCTCGTGCGATAAAAGCTGTAAACTCACAGGATACGGAGAAGCTCATGGCAGCAGTGTTGAAGATGCGTCAGGAAGACCCGACTTGGGTTGTAGAGCAAAGCAAAGAGTTGCGCCAGACTATAATACACGGACAGGGTGAGTTCCATCTTCGCACTTTGAAATGGCGTCTTGAAAACAACGAAAAGCTTGCCATTCAGTTTGAAGAGCCTAAGATTCCTTATCGCGAAACAATAACCAAGACTGCCGTTGCTGAATATCGACACAAGAAGCAGAGCGGTGGTGCGGGACAATTCGGTGAAGTTCGTCTTATAGTAGAGCCTTATGCAGAAGGCATGCCCGACCCTTCTACATATAAGTTTGGAGGTCAAGAGTTCAAGATGAACATAAAAGGTAAAGAAGAGATTGATTTGGAATGGGGTGGAAAACTTGTATTCATAAACTCTGTTGTAGGTGGTGCTATTGATACAAGATTTATGC
>CALGRN010000035.1 GCA_937880835.1 uncultured Prevotella sp.
CATTACTTGAAGCACAGTCTCGATACCACAAAGCCTTATCCGGGCATAACGGATATGCTTGAAGAGATAAAAAGCAGAGGATGCGCAATGGCAGTGGTAAGCAACAAGTTCTATGACGCCACGCAGGAATTGTGCAGGCATTACTTCGGAAATCTGATAGAAGTGGCAATAGGCGAACGCGAAGATATAAAGAAAAAGCCTGCTCCCGACACTGTGAACGAAGCTCTGCGACAGCTTGGAAAAGACAGAAACGGAGCAGTATATGTAGGCGACAGCGATGTGGATGTCATGACGGCAAAGAACAGCGGACTGCCTTGCATAAGCGTACTGTGGGGATTTCGAGACAAGGATTTCCTCATAAAAAACGGTGCAACTACTTTCATAAGCTCACCTTCCGAATTGCTCCTGCTCTGATTGATGTCCCTCTTTCGTAGTAAAAGTTATTCTAAAAGGTTCTGTCCTAAAAAGTATGTAAGCTCATTTTTTATTCTCTTTATATTTGAAAAAAAAGAAAAGAATAAAAATAGCATTTAGGCGTAATGGACATTTGAAAGGTTTCAGCCTACAAAATGTCCATTACGCCTAAATCGATATGATATGTTTATTCGAACTCGTCTTTATTACTTAATATCAATATTTTACAAACAGCATTTCAAAAGCAGTTGTTTCAGCTTGCAAAAGGATAACTTTTAAACGACAATAGCTATTGTTTTGGCATGTAAAAGCAATGCTTTTGGAATACATCAGATAACTACCTGACAGACAGCACGATATATCCCGGGCATTTTTTGTTGACATATACCGGATTAAATGGATATATGTTTCATCTCAAAAGATAATAAAAGGATTTGCGCCTGAAATCATATCGCGATGCGGATGGAAGCTACTTTGATTGTTTCATCATAATATCGGAACATCATTCATATAGTGAAATGAAGTAACCCAGTTTGTAAAGTTTGAGCAAAAACAATGAAGGTCTTCTTCCGGTTAAATTTCTTCTCACAACAGGTTTTAAGCATTTATGTGCAAATCTTAATAATGGGAAGGCGGGCTTCAGCTTGTTTGCCAACATAAGAAGAGGAGAATAATCGGTCAGTTGCTCTCTGAACAGATAAAGCGTGTGCATGCTTGTTTCCACCTTTTCCATGTATCTTTTATTTGTTTCGTATTTTCTGTATCCCACAGGGTTGTCAATATGCTTTATAGGAATGTTTTTATAACACAGTCTTCTGCCGAAATCAACATCCTCATAACCGAAAGTCTTAAACCTGTTATCTATCTTTACTTTCTGCATTATTATCTTTGGAATAAGGAAGTTTGTAGTGCGAAAACTCTTATAAGGTGCTTCTGAACGAGCCTTTGCCGTATGTTTTGGTATCGAACTGTATTCATACAAGTATCTAAGACAAGAACTAGCATCGCCTTCCGGTGCATAAGGGAAAACGCCTCCGCATACAACATAACCTTCGTCGGTGTTGATATAATTTCTAAGGAAATCGGCATCGACAATCTCGATACCGCTGTCCAAATAAAGCAAATCTTTATAACGGGCAAGCTCTGCCATTTCATTTCGTATGCCTGCCCTACCCAAATTCACGTCATTCATTATATAACGACAGTTAGGAAGCGATGACAATGCAGAGTTTTTCTCTATGAAACTCTTGTCGGTTGAACAGTCGTCAACTACGATAATCTCATAAACAAGCCCCGCTATTTGCTCTGCCTGCAAGCTCAATTCGGTTACTTGGTCGATACACAAGTCGTTGAATGAGGGTATAAGTATGGATAATTCGTTTCTCAAAATATTTTCTCAGTCTTTTCTGTACCATATCCGCATCACCTTGCGTCTTATGGCTAACATATTTATTATTGTTACCGTTACAAACAGAATAACGCCCACCGTTATTGCAGGAAGCAGCGTAATGTATTCTATTTGAGGAAAAAGAGTCTCTATTATTCCCATGTAATAACCGCGTATAAAAAACAGTATTACCCACGCTATTGCAAGTACCGTTATGTTCAATGCAACAGTAAGCATCTGGTAGGGCATGCCGACCTGCATG
>CALGRN010000036.1 GCA_937880835.1 uncultured Prevotella sp.
AAGTTATTGTTTTGCACTGCAAAAGTTATCCTTTTGGTTCCTGAAAGTTATCCTTTTGCAGTGCAAAACAATAGCTTTTGAAAAACAGTATTATATATGGTGCTGTTCAAGCACGTTCATTCGTAGTTTATGTTAGCGAGCACATCGGCTATCTTTTCTATTGCTTCCTGCAACGGTTTGCTTACCATTCCCTTTATGAATGGATTTATTTCTGCCTTTATTGTGAGCTTCATCTTGCACGAATTTTCATCTTCCGGAAGCAGTTGTATCCACAAATAGAAAGGCAAAGGGCTTTTTGTGGTTTCAAACTTTATGCATTTGGGTTCGTCGCGTTCTACTATTCTCATGTCAACAGTGCCTGTCAGCTTTGTCTTTACAGATATGCTGTCTTTGTCGAATGAAAACTCTTCCACCTTGTCTGCGGGTATCTTGTCTTTCACTTTTTCAAGATTGTTCAAATCGCTGAAACGCTCATACACCTTTGTCTGACTATGTGGAATATGTTTTACGCTGCTTTCAAACTTGCTGCTCATAGTGTCTGGTTTTATAAAATTGTTTCTGTCCTCCTTTATGGGATATGCAGTAAAGCGTCAGCCCTACTGCATATTCATTTCGGTTTGTTTCCTTTTATTGCGCCTTATGCTATTTTTTCCAGTTCGCCGGGTCTTTTCTCCAATCGTCAAGCAGCTTCACATCATCAGCCGTTATATATCCCGTCTCCTGTGCCTGAGCCACAACATGCTCGTAATCGGTAAGAGTTTCAAGTCTTACACCGGCATTGTCGAAAGCCTGTTCAGCCACATCGAAGCCGTAGGTGTATGACGCCACCATTCCTATAACCTCGCAACCGTTCTTACGTATGGCATCCACTGCTTTCAGACTGCTGCCCCCTGTCGAAATCAAATCTTCTACAACAACAACCTTTGTGCACTTTTCCAGCTCGCCTTCGATAAGGTTTTCAAGTCCGTGATCTTTCGGTTTGCTGCGCACATAAACGAAAGGGAGATGCAATTCGTCTGCAACGAGCGCGCCTTGTGCTATCGCTCCCGTTGCAACACCAGCCACAGCTTCCGCTTCCGGAAACTGTTCCAATATGGTATGAACGAGTTCCAACTTCACATAATTGCGCAATTCGGGATAAGACAATGTTTTTCTGTTGTCGCAATAGAACGGCGATTTCCATCCCGAAGCCCATGTGAAAGGGTCGTTCGGTTGCAGTTTTATCGCCTTTATTTCAAGCAGTTTCGATGCAAATTCTTTCTTTAAAGCATTCATAGGTTTATAAATTATTCTGTGTATAGTTTGCAAAGGTACTCGAAATATTGCATTCGGCAAACAAACATCGTCTTTTTTATCTTTTATTATTAAAGTTCGTACGGTGCAATATGTTGCATAAATAATAAAAAATTCAATAAAATAACTTTTTGATACTTTCTTATTTGCTATATCATTTAAATAATGTATCTTTGCACCGCTTTTGCGCATGCAGCCGTAAAGTATGAAAAACGGAGAGTGGCAGAAGCATTAAACAACGTCAAAAACTCTAATAATAATAACTAAAAATCATAAAGATATGAGTAATAATCAAAATTCAGGTAATCTTTCTACTGCCGATAAGTTCAAGAAAACAACTGCTATGATAGCAGAGTTGTTGGCAACTAAAAAGTTCTGGGTTGAACTTCTGATAATGACATTGGGCATGTTCGTGGCTGCAATGGGCGTATATTTCTTCCTTATACCCAGCAAGCTGATTGTCGGTTCGATAACCGGTTTGTCGTTGGTAATATCGAAGTTGCTGCCGTTTTTATCGGTAGGTACGGTAATTTTCGTCATAAACGTAATTCTGCTGATACTCTCTTTCCTGCTCATCGGAAACGAATTTGGAGCTAAAACCGTTTATACCGCACTCATATTAGGTCCAATGGTTGACTTCTTAGGTGTGATAGTACCCATAAAAGGTTCTATGTTTGCAGTAGAAGTAGCAGGGCAAATGATAGCCAATCCATGGTTTGATTTGCTTTGTTTCGTCGTGATATTAAGTGCATCACAAAGCATATTGTTCAGTATCAATGCCTCAACGGGAGGACTGGACATATTGGCTAAGATTATAAATAAATACACAGGGCTGAATCTCGGAGCTGCTGTTACAATCGCAGGTGGTGCAATCTGCTGCACGGCTTTTGCCATAAACGATGTCAACTTGGTTATAATAGGCTTGATAGGAACATGGCTGAACGGATTGATTCTTAATAATTTCATGACAAGCATGAACTCAAAGACGCGCGTGTTTATAACCTCGAAAGACTA
>CALGRN010000037.1 GCA_937880835.1 uncultured Prevotella sp.
AGAACGCCTTTCTCGGACTGGAACACCGCTACCACACGCTGATGCAGGTGTTCCGTCGGCACAACGAGAACTATGAGAAACAGGTGGAAGCAGGCATGAAAGCAAAAGGTACACTGGAAAAGTACCGTGTCGTTTACAAGCACCTGCAAGAGTTCCTCGACATCCGCTACCATGTGAAGGACATCGCCCTAAAAGAGCTTACTCCCGCTTTCATCTCCGACTTCGAGATGTTCCTGCGCACGGACAAGCACTGCTGCACCAATACCGTGTGGCTGTACGTCTGCCCGTTACGGACGATGGTATTCATCGCCATCAACAACGAGTGGCTGACGCGCGACCCGTTCCGCGAGTATGAAATCAAGAAGGAGGAAACAACACGCAGTTTCCTGACCAAAGATGAGATCCGCCTGCTGATGGAGGGGAAACTGAAAAACGCCAAACAGGAATTGTACCGCGACCTCTACCTGTTCTGCGCCTTCACGGGGCTGTCGTTCGCGGATATGCGCAACCTTACGGAAGAGAATATCCGCACCTACTTCGACGAACACGAGTGGATAAACATCAACCGCCAGAAAACGGGCGTGGTGTCCAACATCCGCCTGCTCGACATCGCCAACCGCATAATCGGCAAATACCGGGGACTGTGCGGGGACGGCAGGATATTTCCCGTTCCGCATTATAACACGTGCCTTGCCGGTATCCGTGCCGTCGCCAAGCGTTGCGGCATCACCAAGCATATCACGTGGCATCAGAGCCGCCACACGGCAGCCACGACAGTTTTCCTTTCCAACGGCGTACCCATCGAAACGGTCAGCTCCATGCTTGGACACAAGAGCATAAAGACGACGCAGATTTACGCGAAGATAACCAAAGAAAAACTCAATCAGGATATGGAAAACCTTGCCGCAAGGTTAAACAACGTCGAGGAATTTGCAGGTTGCACCATCTAAAAAAGAGGAGCCATGAAACGTGACATAATCATCATAGAGGACAAGGCGGTCAGCGTAACCGGTAACGATGTGTGGATGACCGCCACCGAAATAGCCGGACTGTTCCATACGACCGTCCCGGCAGTGAACGCCGTCATCAAAGCCGTCCGCAAGTCTGACGTGCTGAACGACTACAAGGTGTGCCGCTACATGCAGCTTGAAAACGGGCTGTACGCGGACGTGTACGCGCCTGAAATCATTATTCTGATTGCTTTTCGGCTGAACACCTACAACACCTACCTGTTCCGCATGTGGCTGGTAGGAAAGGTTCTCTCACAAGAGAAGCGGCAAACATACGTGATGTTTATACAGAACGGAAAAACTGCGTACTGTTGAAGATATCAAATGAAAATTATACGAAAGAATTTCTATATGGATCCTTATCTAAATAGCCATATCATATCTCAAAAAATATAGAGGTAATAATATGGCTATTATTTAATTCTTTTGATTTGTCGTTATGCAACGAATTCCGTTCATAAAATGTTTTAATATATATTTGTCAAATGAATGGAGATTAGGTATTTTTTGTTCAAGGTATTCAATTCCTATCGTGTTAAATTCCTGTATAACGATTGTAATCTCTTTAGAATCGTCTTCAAGATTTATAAGACCTGCATTTTGTATCTTTTTACTAATCATCCTCGGTAATCCGTATTCTTCAAGTTGAAATACAATTTTAGGTAAAAAGGCATTTGATGCTTTATATACAAAATTGGCGATATTTGAGGAATTAGGATAAAGTTCTTGACGTATAATATTAATTACCGCAATAATAGATGAGAGATTAAAGGATACATATCTTTCAAATGTAAATATATCCTCATATGTAATACCATAATCTTTTACTGTGTTATATAGCTCTTTTATAGTCATTTTCCATCCATTACTACATGCACATGCATAATACCGTAAATGTCCTTTTCGATGATATTCCAAAATTTCTATGATATCTCCTAAAGCATCCCTCCATTCCCATGTATTATTGTTTTGTAAAGCATCGCAATTTGTTGGCCAATTGGAATCAGTTTTCAATTTTTCCGCAATTATCTTTAACATTGATGGTTTACAACTTCTGATTTGTGGTATTCTTTCAATTCTATGCCAAATATCCGTTCCAAGAAGTTCTATCATTTCATCTTGATATCGTTGAATTTTTACATATTGTTCATTATTCAATTTTATACCGGGGTCATTTCCATCAAGTTTTTTTACTACATCATCAGGAAACTCTAATCTCAATTTAGTATTTTCTTGACTTGGTGGCTCTTCAAGCATATAGACACGACCTACAAAATAACGAAACATTCTGCCTGCGCGTCCAATGATGTTGCGAAAGGTAAAATAATCAATCTTATGAGCCCCGTTCTTATTTGACCATAAAACGACACTCTCTGCTTGAGTATTTACTCCTTCAATTATAGACGAGGTCGATACCAAATAATCTAACCCATTCTGTTCTTCAAATAGTTTTATTTGAATTTGACTAAGAGAACGATGTAGCTGACCATTATGAATACCAATACCATGTTTGACTAAATCTTTAAGAATATACTTTTCTCCATAATTGCATTCCAGCCAATCAGAAAAATTAGCAAGCAGTTCAGAGTCTTTATTATATAAATTTCTGTTAAGAATTGTTGTTACTTCTTCAATTCCCTTATATGTGCCGGTATATATCAAAGCTTTACCTATACCTGTATTTATTAATTCAATAAGTTTACGTGTCTTAAAACTCTGTTTATCTTCATTCTTTGGTCTGCTTTTATATAACCGCCATGCATGCGTTACAACGGTCTTAAAATCCATACGCAGAAATGTCATCCCTTCAGTGAATACATTTTCTTCTATTTCATGGATATTTGGGGCAAGATAATATCTTTGTTTAGCTTTCTTTCCGAGTTCTACCATTGAACTGAGTAAAGTGGAGCTTCTTTCAAGATCAAAATTTGTACTTGCCTTATAAAACTCATCAACGATTAGAATATCAATTGAAGGAAGTTTATCTATATAGGCAAAAGCTCTTTCTTGCGGAAATACCAATATGTTTTTCTCCGCAAGTTCTACATCTGTTGTTGTAATTATTTTATATTGATGAGAGAATTTTCGGCAAATTCGTCTTCTTGTTTCATCTGCAAGAGCAACCGTAGGTACTAATATTACAACATTAATTGGTTGTTTAATCGCAATAAATGCATCAATAACAAAACTTTTACCAAAACTTGTAGGAGCACTCACCGCAACGCTTTTCCCTTCTAATAACTTCTTTAATACCTGTGATTGAGCAGTATGTAAGACACAAGGTTTTCTTTCTCCAATATTAACTTTAAAAACTTCACATACAAACCGATCTTCCCAAGATGCAGTATATGTATCAATATACGGTAAAAGCCCCACTTCACGAATAAGATGGTTGACTAATTCCATATATGAATTATTGTTAGTACCATTAATCTCATGAAGTAATGTAATTACTTTGGATCTTGCATTACTTATATCACCAGCATTTAGAACATTACTTATATCTAAACATGTATTATATATATCATTCGTCTGCATCATTTTTGAGATTTTTTGCTTGTGAAATAAACCAGTTTACTATTTTTGTTTTATCAGGAACAGGAAAAAGAATCAAATGAAAGTTTATTTCCGAATACTTATGAACAGAACTAAGCTTGTTGATCTGCTTCTTAAAAAACGAATGAGCACGATCTCTATGAAAAGAAATAATACTATTTTTATACTCATCACTCATTTCAGTAGTACTTGCTGTTATCTGGCATTCATGTAATAAAAGAATAGGTATATGTAGTTTGGGTTTTATTTCGTCAATGGAAGTATTCTCATCGAAACATTCTTTTATCTTTTTAAGTAATGTTTGGTTTTCAATTTGTTTATCAAGTTCATTGAGATTGGTCATTATTCCGCATTCCTTTTTCATAATAGGTTTGCGCAACATTTGTTCAACAGAATTTATTGGTTCGTATAATCGCGCATCCTCAAGAGAATTATAAAATTTAGCTTCTCCTAACCAAAGTTGAAAGCCTCCATTTGGGTCAATTACAATGTGTACAGAATCAGAGCCCTTTGCATTATCATTATCATTCTGTTTATAAAAAATTTTAGGTATTGCAGATAAGGCTTTATAATGGTTCTTCATTATGCCATATAGAATAATTTCCGCTATTTCACTTCCCTTTCCATTCTGCTCTTTGTCAACAAGTCGTAAATGTTTGGCAGCCTCAATAAGCCTACCGTAATCATTATCTATTAATTTCTCTCGTTCTTGTGCAGACAAAGCTGTTTCTGCAATATTACTGAAAACAAATTCTTTGAATTGACGATATCTCCAACTGCCATCTTCAAAGCCATTAGCAACTGATAATAACCTGTCATTATGATCTGGATTTATTTCTTGCTTTTTTGTATTAAAATTAACAAAACAATCATCAACTAATATATCAAAATTCCAAATTTTATTGCTCATACACTTTATTTACATGCTTAAAAATGGTGAAACATCTATATTCCTTTAGATACTATTTTTTTGTATGACAAATAAGTTCATGAACATCAACATCAAGCAAATTTGCAATACGAACAAATGTGTACAAATCAGGTTGAGAATGATTATTACACCATTTAGATACTGTTGCAGGATCTTTCTGTAATTGTTTTGCCAACCATTTGCTCATAACTCCTTTTTCTGATAGTACATTTTTAATGTTGTTTAAAATTGCCATTACAATTAATTTTTAGATTGCGTTAAATGCAAAGTTACAACTTTTTATTAACTATATGAATTTCTAACGATAGAAATTGGTTGGATCAATCAAAAAACTGGTTTTAAGGTCATTAAAACACCCAAGTATATAAAAAGTAAACGGGCAGCACCACAAAATGTCGCCCGTTTCCTTTTTCATGTTGGCCGCCTCACTCCAGCGGCTTGCGGTAGTTCGCTTCCAGCACCTCGCGCAGCCCCGTTTCCGGGTAAAGCACCTTCCCTCCCAAAAGTATGAAGGGCAACACGCGGTTGTTGCGGTATTCCTGCAAGGTGCGCCGGCTCACACGGAGCAGTTCCGACACCTCGCCGTCCGTCAGGTAACGTTCCCCGTCCAGCGGAGGACGGTAGCTTTCCAGAAATGCGGACAGCCATTTCGAGCCTTTGCGCATATCCTGCACCACAGAGGCTATCGGCTCGTCTTCCATCGTAAAAACATCGTTGTTCTCGTTCATCATAACTTCGGATTCAGTGGGTGAATAAATCAAATCATCTGCCGTGCGGATAGAGCGTGCCGACAAGCGGTATCAGCCGCTTCACCTCCTCTGGCTTGTAATAGAACCTGCGGTTTATCTGCGAGTAGCCGATAAGCCGCCTGTCACGCAGCGTCTGCAACGTGCGCGGGCTTATTCTCAACTGCCCGCAGACCTCCTCGCCCGTGAGCCATCTTTCCATGCGCCCCGTGTCGCTTTTGCGCCTCAGGGCGGCGACCTTCTCCGAGAGTGCGCCGAATGCCGCCACCATCATCTCGAAAGTCTTTTTCTCGATAGATACTATTTCCATATTCATGTCATTTAGAGTTTGCCGCAAAGGTAACGAAACGGCATACAAGACGTATCGTTTTCCGCTGAAAGGCTGCCTGTTGCGCCGTTTGACCGGGTTACGGAGCCATCTTCCGCAAAAATCTTACGTGAGTCACGTAGTGAGTTGTTAAAGCCCCTTTTGTTTATTGCCGAATTTTGTCGCAGAAACAAAAAGAAAGGACTGAACATGAAAGTGATAACAATGGAAAGTTCCGCCTACAAGGAGATGATGGCGCAGATTGCGAACATCGCAGGGTACATCCGCGAGGCAAGGGACGAGAAGAAACGGAAGCGGGAAACCGAAGACAAGCTGCTTGACACGGCACAGGCGGCGAAGATGCTCAACGTGAGCAAGCGCACCATGCAGCGTATGCGCACCGACCACCGTATCGAGTATGTGGTGGTACGCGGAAGCTGCCGCTACCGCCTTTCCGAGATACTGCGGCTATTGGAGGACAACACAGTAAGGAACGAGGAAGGGACAATAGACACCCTGTTCCACAACCACACGCTGCGCACGGGCGGCAAACCAAAAGGAAGGAGGACATAGGTCATGGAACTGCTCACACGAAACAACTTCGAGGGCTGGATGCAGAAGCTGATGGAACGGCTCGACCGTCAGGACGAACTGCTGCTGGCGATGAAGGCTGAGGGGAAACAGCCCACTATCACGGAAAGCATCCGCCTTTTCGACAATCAGGATTTGTGCATGTTGCTCCAGATAAGCAAACGCACCCTCCAACGCTACCGCAGCGTAGGCGCATTGCCCTACAAGACGCTGGGCAAGAAGACCTATTACAGCGAGGAGGACGTGCTGACATTCCTTTCCAACCATATCAAGGACTTCAAAAAGGAAGATATAGCCTTCTACAAGGCTCGTATCCATAATTTCTTTCATAAATAACCCATTAAAACATTTTTCAGATGGCAAAGAAAAAAGACGAAAAGGACGTGCTGGTAGTCCGTGACGAGAAGACGGGCGAGATCAGCGTGGTAGCCGGGCTGAACGCGGACGGCACACCCAAGCGCACCCCCGCAAAAGCGGAGAACGCGCAGAGTTTCCTGCAATTCGACCGACATGGCGACGTGCTGGACAACTTCTTCAAGAACTTCTTCCGGCAGTGCAAGGAACCCAGCCGCTTCGGTTTCTACCGCATTGCGGCAGACCAAGCTGAAAATCTCTTAGAGGTGATGAAGCAACTGCTGAAAGACCCCGAAGCGAACAAGGAGCTGCTCGCCCCTCACAAGGTGGACACCTCCGACTATGAGAAGAAGGTGCAGGAAGAGATGGCAGCACAACAGACAGAGAAACAAGAACCTCAAAAACAGGAGAACATGGAACAACGGAAAGAACAGCAACAGGACAAATCCGAACAGATGCAGGGCAAACGTGGCTACCAGCCCATCGACGAGAGTAAAATCAACTGGCAGGAGCTGGAGGACAGATGGGGCGTAAAGCGGGACAACCTTGAAAAGTCCGGCGACCTTACGAAGATGCTCAACTATGGCAAGTCCGACTTGGTAAAGGTCAAACCGACCTTCGGCGGCGAATCATTCGAGCTGGACGCCCGCCTCTCCTTCAAGAAGGACGGTGAGGGAAACATCAGCCTCGTGCCGCACTTCATCCGCAAGGAGCAGAAGCTGGATGAGTACAAGGAACACAAATTCTCCGACAATGACCGGAAGAACCTCCGCGAAACGGGCAATCTCGGTAGGGTCGTGGACATTGTGGACAGGGAAACGGGCGAGATCATCCCCTCCTACATCAGCATCGACCGCAAGACGAATGAAATCACGGACATTC
>CALGRN010000038.1 GCA_937880835.1 uncultured Prevotella sp.
ATTGTTTCGCACTGCAAAAGCTATTGTTTTGCACTCTGAAAGTTATCCTTTCGGCATGCAAAACAATAGCTTTTGAAATACGTCATATATACCAGACAGTTATAACAGTGTTTTCAATCACTGTTATAACTGTCGTTCTTGTTTAATTTCCGAAATTATTTCACATAATGGAAACGAAACTTCGGATTTCAAAAAAGTTCTCTTATTTCACTTTGTTTTTCAACATTTTGAAGTAAAGCAGAGGCACGACAACAAGCGTAAGTATCGTTGACGTTATCGTTCCGCCTATCAATGATATTGCAAGCCCTTGAAATATAGGGTCGAACAGCATGACTATCGCACCGAGAACAACGCTGCCTGCGGTCAGAATAATAGGTGTGGCACGAACCGCTCCCGATTCTATTACGGCTTGTTTCAGCTCTATTCCTTCTTTCAGACGCATGTCGATGAAGTCTATAAGCAATATCGAGTTGCGCACCATGATACCTGCAAGCGCGATGAAACCAATCATCGACGTGGCTGTGAAATAAGCTCCGATCATCCAATGACCCAACACTATTCCGATGAGAGACAACGGAATGGCTGCCAACTGCACCAGAGGAGTGACGAAACTCTTGAACCATCCCACTATGAGAACATATATGATAAGCAGCACGAACATGAAAGCAATGCCCAAATCTCTGAACACTTCGTAGGTGATTTTCCACTCTCCGTCCCACTTCAACGAGAAATCGTCCTCCATTTCGGGTTGTTTGCTGTATTCCTCTTTAATGGAATAGCCTTCGGGCAGTTTTATTTTTGAAAGCTCTGCCGATGCGTCCGACATGGCATATACGGGACTTTCGAGATTTCCCGCAACTTCTGCCATCACATAAACAACGCGCTTCTGGTTTTTACGATGTATGCTCTTGTCTTTCGTTTCCTGCCTTACGTTCACCAGATTGCTTATAGATACTGGCATGCCCGCTTTGTTTATGATCTTTGTGCTCATAACTTCGTCAATGCTCGTTTTTTCCTTTTCGGGCAGTTGAAGCATGACACTCACTTGGTTTATTGATGAAGGTTGATGCATTGTTCCTACCGGCATACCCGACAATACGCCCCGCATGGTCTGCACAACCTGCGCACTTGCAATGCCGTTCTTCATCGCTTTGTCTTTATCAACATCGAACTTGAATTCCGTTTGGTCATCTTCCACAGTCCAATCTATGTCAACCACATTTTCAGTGCGTGCAAGAATGTCTTTCACTTGCTTTGCCACCTGCTTCTGTTTCTCGTAGTCAGGTCCGTAGATTTCTGCCAGCACGGTTGACATAACAGGCGGTCCCGGCGGTGTTTCCACTACCTTCACATTTGCATTATGCCTGCGTCCGATAGCTTGAAGACCTGCTCTCATCGACTTGGCGATATCATGGCTCTGTTCACTTCTGTCGCCTTTGTCAACAAGGTTCACTTGTATGTCAGCCACATTATCACCGCTTCGCATGTCATAATGACGCACGAGACCGTTGAAACTGATTGGTGCTGATGTTCCGATGTAAGACTGATAATTGGTCACTTTGTCTTGCCTGCTGAGAAATGCGCTAAGTTCTTGAACGACGGCGGATGTCCGTTCGAGCGTAGTTCCTTCGGGCATGTCTATCACTACTTGAAATTCGTTCTTGTTGTCGAATGGCAACATCTTCACAGAAACAGCCTTCGTGTAAAACATTGACAACGTGCCTACGAGTATAGCGGTGAGTATCAGCATGAAAGTCCAACGCTTTTTGCGACTTTCAAGAAAAGGTCTTGTTATTGAAGAGTAAATCTTGAAGATTTTATTGTCATGATTATTGTGCTCTTCTTTCTCCTTTTCAGCATCCTGTTCTTTTCCTTCGGCATGCATTCCCTTATATCTAAGGAATATAAAACCGAAATACGGTGTGAGCGTAAGTGCCACGATAAGCGAGAAAGTCATGGCAATAGACGCACCGATAGGCATTGGACTCATGTACGGTCCCATCATTCCCGACACGAAAGCCATAGGAAGTACGGCGGCAATGACAGTGAGAGTGGCGAGTATTGTAGGATTTCCCACCTCGTTTATAGCATGCAGAGCCAACTGCAAAGGAGGCTTGTTGCTTGTCTTGAAATGCCTGTACATGTTCTCGGCGATGATGATTGAATCGTCGGTTACAATACCGGTGACGAACACGAGTGCGAAAAGCGTTATTCTGTTAAGTGTATATCCTAAGAAATAATATGCGAAAAGAGTAAGCGCAAACGTTATCGGGACAGACAAAAAGACTACCAGTCCGCCTCTCCAACCCATTGCGAGCATCACGAATAATGTAACAACAATGATTGCAATCGTAAGATGCCACAGCAGTTCGGAAACCTTATGAGATGCCGTAAGACCATAGTTTCTTGTTATTTCCGCATGCAAATCTCCGGTAATCACAGTTTTGTGCATCTCTTCTACCTGCTCCGTTATCTTGTCGGCGAGCTGCATTGCGTCAGCACCTTTTATCTTGGCGATGGATATTGTTACTGCTTCGTAAGTGTCGGGGTTGTTCTTGTGCTTCTCAGCATTAGCAGCACCGTAGCCGAAAGCCACATATTTGTTAGGCGTTTCAGCACCGTCTTCTATTGCAGCTACTTGATAAAGATAAACCGGTTGACCGTTATTCATACCCACAATGGTATTCTTTATGTCGTCGGCATTAGTGAAGAAATTACCTGTAAATACCGAACTGACTTCATCGTTCGACACGATGTTGCCACTCTCCATCTGCATATTGTTGGCTTGCAATGCTTGTGCAACCATGTTGAAATCAACATTACTGCCTCCCATTTTGTCTTTATCCAACAGCACTTTCACCTGTCTGCTCTGTCCGCCAATAATATTAACTTGCGCTACTTTGGGTATTTTCTTTATGTCATTTGCCACAACTTCTGCAACTTGTCTTATCGAATAGCCGCTCATTTTGTCGCTCCAAAGTGTTACAGACATTACCGGCACGTCGTCGATAGCTCTTGTTTTGACCAACGGCATTGTAACTCCTTGCGGCATTTTATCCATGTTCTTAATCAACTCATTATATAGTTTGACAATCGAACGTTCTACATCTTCGCCTACATAGAACTGCACCGTAAGCATTGCCATACCGTTCATGGATGTCGAATAAACATCTTCAACGCCGCTGATGTTGGCTGCTATCTTTTCAAGAGGCTGCACAACTCTTGTCTCTATCTCTTTTGGTGAAGCACCGGGATAACCGACCATGATGTCGGCAATAGGCACTTCAATCTGCGGTTCTTCTTCGCGTGGAATGTAATACACACTGAACGCGCCCAGAAGCATAAAGGAAATAATCAGAAGTATGCTTAACTTCGAATTGATAAACCCTTTCGCTATCTTTCCTGAAAATCCATTTTCCATACCTCAATCCTTATTTTAAGATGTTCACTTTTCTTCCGTTATACAGCTTTCCGCTTATGTCCTGCACAATTCTTTCTTTGCTGTTGAGTCCTGATATGACTTCTACATAATCGTCAAAATCCTTTCCGAGCTTCACCCAACGCAGTATTGCACGGTTGTCTTCACTGATAACATAAACTCCCGTAAGTTGTTCTTTCCTGACAACGGATGATTTTCTTATTACCACTTTGTTATTGCCGTCTCCCTTAATCTTTCCGGGTATCTGTATTCCGGCATACATTCCTGCCTTCAATCCTTTTCTGTCTTCCGGAGACAGTGATACTTTCATAGAGTATTGTCCGCCCGTGAGCGATGCAGAGGGGCTAAGTTCGCTTATTCGTCCTTTTATATTTGCATTGGCAGATTTTATTTCTATGTTCACGTAATCGCCCGTTTTCATATATTGTATATAGTTTTCGGGAATGCTTGCGGTAACATCCAAATCGCCCGTTTGCTCTATTACCAATAGCGGTATGCCCGGACTTGCAGTGCTTCCTTCATCAATCAGTTTCTGAGTTATAACACCGTTGAACGGTGCTTTTATGTTTGTGTATTCGAGCATTGAGTTAACTTCGCGCAAACTTTGACGTGCCATTTGCAGCTTTGCGCGCATAGACACCTTGTTTAACTCCATGTTTTCAAGTTCTTTATCAGACACGCTGCGCTTTGAATGCAATTTACTGAATCTTTCATAGTCGCGTTCTGCACTCTTATAAGCAGCTTCTGCTTCGGTTATCATGCTGCTTGCCTGCGCTCTTTTTGCTCTTATATCGTCACTGTTTATAACCATAAGGAGTTGTCCTGCCTTTACAACATCACCCTGTTTCACATATATCCGATTGACATATCCCATTATTCTGGTACTTATCATTGCTGTTTTCTTTGCCGAAACAACACCGCTTACGAATATGTTTCCTGCCTGTTGCGATGTCGGTTGATATACCTTAACGTTCAAAGCCTCGTCTTCTTTTACTTTGTTTGTGT
The DNA here is from genome assembly GCA_937880835.1 of uncultured Prevotella sp. Taxonomy (GTDB): domain Bacteria; phylum Bacteroidota; class Bacteroidia; order Bacteroidales; family Bacteroidaceae; genus Prevotella. Next base: position 4,445 of record CALGRN010000038.1, read on the forward strand.
TTGAAGAACATGATGCCAATGCCGTTGTCATTGCTATTCCAAATAGTATTTTATTTATTGTTTTCATGATTTTATATTATATTTAATTGCTTGTTGTAAGTAAATCTTTATAGTATGCAGTTATGTTATATTCCATTACAGCCTGTGCAAGTGCGAGTCTTTTTTGCGACAACTGCGCCTGTGATGCCAACACGTCTGTTGTGCTGACCAATCCTTCCTTATATCTATCGTTTAATATGCGCAACGCCTCTTCCGATTGTTCTATGCTTACGTTGTGTTTTTTTATCTCTGCATCCAAATCGTTTAAGTCTCGTTCCGCTTTATCCACCTCCATACGGCTCTTGCTTACATGTTGTTCGAGCTGTTCTTCCAGTTTCTCTTTCCTCAGCTTTGCAGCTTTTATGTTATGTTTGTCGGTATTTCCGGAGAACAAATTCCAATTCATGCTTATTCCTGCCAGATAAGAATCTGACTTGAAACCGAATATTTTCTTGTCGTTAAACTGATAACTTCCGAAAGCATTTATTTTCGGAAGAAGATTCATCTTTGCCGATTTTGTCATCGCATCGGCAGCCTCCACCGCTTTCTGCATTGCCAAAATATCGGGGCGTGTCATGGAAAGTCCGGCGAGAGAGTGCTCATAAGAGAGTTTGACAAGTGAGTCAGTGAAATACACTTCACTATCTTTTGCGTTCTGCATTCCCATAAGAAGCCTCAATCCATCAGATGCATTCTTGATGCTGCTTTTTGCTTTTTCGAGTGCACTTTCTATCGTATTGACCTGCACCTGCGCGTTAAGAACATCCGATTTGTGCAATAGTCCTTCTTCATAGAAATTGTTTACCGACTGTGATATGCTGTTCAAATCCTGCAATGTCTTTTTCAATACCGATTTGGCATTATATGCAAACTGCAACTGAGTATAGGCTTTACGCACTTCAAACTTTATATATTCTTTCGTAAACCTTGCTTTGTTTTTGTAAACATCATTCTGCAATTTAGCTCCTTTGCGTGCATATATCATATCCAAGTTTAACAGAGGCATCCTTATATCGAAACTTGCAGCATAGTTGTGTGAACCTCCGGGACTGTTCAACCTGCCCGGTTCAAAATCCTGCATGGTTACACGGCTCTGCTGCAACAGAAATCCGAAAGCATTCAGAGGATTGTTTGTCACCATGGCATTATAGCCTACGGACACCTGCGGAAGATAAACGGCGTCTGTACGGCGGTATTCTTCAACAGAGACACTCGTTTCAATATCTGCCATTTTTATGTCGGCATTGTTCCTTTCCGCTATGTTCAGAGCCTCGCTCATCGAGATATAGCTCTGCTGCTGTGCATAAGCTTCGGCGTAAGAGAATAGCAACAGTCCCGCACATAGCGTTTTTAATAATTTGTTATTCATACTTTGCATGTTTTTTATTATTAT
>CALGRN010000039.1 GCA_937880835.1 uncultured Prevotella sp.
CGCGAAGATTGTGCAGATGTATTTCTGCCAATCCTTTGTTTTGCGCCCGTGCGAGTATAGACTCGTTCACGAAGCCTTCCAACATCTCCGGAAGTACGGTTATAATATCTATTCGCATATTGACGACAAAGATAGTAAAAAACAGTATAAACATGGTCGTTTTATTCTTTTTTTTATACTTTTTGTTAAAAAAACATCAGTATAGCATCTCTGTTATGATATAAAAGAATTACCTTTGTGCAAATTTTTAAAGTATAATCAAATAAATCATTTTATGAAAAAACTATTTACTCTAATCGCATTATCGGTTGTATGCGCTGTGTCTTATTCGCAAAACGTGCAGTTGCATTATGATTTGGGACACACAATAGACAAAGATTTGACCAATCGTCAGAGCGTAACCACGACCATTGAAATGTTTAAAGCCGACAAGCTCGGAAACACTTTCTTTTTCACAGACATTGACTATCAGAAAGACGGTGTTATGGGAGCGTATTGGGAAATAAGCCGTGAGTTCAACGTAAGTAAAAACGGACAGTGGGCTGTTCATGCAGAATATGACGGCGGTATCACTTCCGACAAAGAGTCGAAGATGGCTACACGCTTTCAGCATGCATTCCTTTGCGGTGCTGCTTGGAACTGGGCTGCTGCCGATTTCAGCAAGACTTTCTCATGGCAAGCCATGTACAAGTATCATTTCAATGGTCAGAATGCATGGAATCGCCCATTCAGCAGTTTCCAAGCTACTATGGTGTGGGGTATTACTTTTGCGGAAAAGTTATGCACATTCGCAGGCTTTTGCGATGTATGGTATGATAAAAGCGTGAACGGAAACTGGATTATCGTTTCAGAACCGCAATTCTGGTTCAACCTAAATGCATTAAAGGGATTTGATGGTATTAATCTTAGTCTTGGCACAGAGGTTGAATTGAGCAACAACTTCGTATTCGATGAGAATGGCAGAAACAATCGTTTCTATGCCATACCTACTGTTGCAGCTAAGTGGACTTTCTGATTTTCAATGCGCAAACGCATGTTTAATGACTTTTCGGACTATTGCATAAGGTTATCCGGATTGTAAAAAAATGATGCCGTAAAATGCGCAGAAAAGATCAGATTATCAGGTTCTGAGAATTCGGAAAAAATATTACATCACCTCGAAATACTCACGTATTTGAAATGAAACGCATATTTGTGTGCAAAAATGAGAAAGCTACAATAATCTGATTGTCAGACTGTTGCGTTTTATGAGTATTTCTGTTGATTTGCAAAACCTATGCTTTTACATCCTGAAAGCATAGGTTTTGCATTTTAATATCTATACTTTTGCAGCACAAAAATCATATTTCGGAAGTGTAAAAGGATAGCTTTTGCACGATAAAATGCCAAAAACAGTTCCGAAAAAACAATGTTTTCGTTTTTTCAAAGCTGTTTTCTTATGCTGAAAATTCGTAATTTATTTTACATAATTACCGCTTTTTTGAGTTCGGAAAAGTAATGTTTTTAATGTGTTTTCTTTTGTTTTTTCGTCATTAATATTTAATATTGAATTATTTGTTGTAACTTTGTCAACTGAAATAATATTTGTTTTAATGTTCTTTCCACTGCGTTTGCGCATAACGTTTTGCTGCATGCGTTTTGTGGTTTTTATTGTTTACGGTTATGGTTGAGGTAAAAATATCAGACTCGGTTTTGCGCAATGCGGCAGAAAAAGGAATGGATGAGTTTCTCAAAGTCTTTGTCAACGGCATATACGATGCTATCGGCGGAGAGCTTACAGAAGCAACCATGAGCGAATTGAACGGTGATCAGATAACGCTGCTTGCATACGATATACTGCGCGAAGAAGTCATGGATGGCGGCTTTGTGCAGCTTATACATAACGGATACGGCGGTTTCCTGTTCAAAAATCCGTTTGCATTGGCTGTCAGAAACTGGGGTTTGGACGACTTGGCACGCTTGATAAACAAGACGAGAAAGCTGTATGTCAAATACAAAGATGAAATAGAAGCGGAATGTTCCGATGAAGATTTCATGGCAATGTTTGAACAAATGCCGAGCTTTGACGATTGTGATGACGCCTTTGTGGAGAACGAAGAGACGTGGACATCTGATGTAGCGCATTACGTAGATGAACATATTGAGAGATTTGCCGTTGTGAAAACAGATGCCTGACGATTTGACGAGAACACACGATGCGTTGATTTGTGCATGCGTAAGGGTAGAAATGAAAACGGCGGAGAAATGATAGTCGGCAGCAATACTTCTTTAAAGGAAGATAAACGGAAAGATTGCGTAACTTTAATGGTATATGAATAAAGAAGAATTGGAACTTCGGAAGAAGAGTCCTATACAGATAAGAAACAAGAAAGCGGCATTTGAATATTTCTTTGTCGATACGTTTACGGCAGGCATCGTGCTCACCGGTACGGAGATAAAGTCTATAAGATTGGGGAAGGCTTCGCTTGTCGATTCGTTCTGTTACATAAATAACGGCGAGATATGGGTTAAAGGAATGAATATCTCTCCATACTTTTATGGCTCTTACAGCAATCATGAAAGCAAGCGAGACAGAAAACTTCTGCTGAGAAAAAGAGAAATAATCAAGTTGCAGGAAGCAACCAAAGCCGTAGGATTTACCATTGTTCCGATACTCGTTTTCATAGATGATCACGGACGGGCGAAGATAGACATCGCGCTTTCAAGAGGTAAAAAGGAATATGATAAACGTCAGACCCTGAAAGAAAAAGAAGACAGACGCGAAATGGAACGTGCCATAAAGCGTTTCTGAAAAATATGTTCATAGTGGCAGAACATAATATGGATGGAATGTAAAGTGTTTGACTTGTGAAAGAAAAAAGGCTCAACATGACGATAGAAGAACTTGTCAGACAACGTGTCTTGGTTCTTGACGGAGCAATGGGGACAATGATCGGGCAGTACAAACTTGCCGATGAGTATTTCCGTAAAGACGGTTCGACAGCAGGAGACGGTATCATAAGGCGTCATTATGACATGTTAAACCTTACTCGCAAGGATGTTGTCTCAGATATTCACCGTAAATATCTTGAAGCAGGAGCAGATATAATAAGCACAAACACATTCTCTTCTCAAAGAATATCGGCAGTATATTATGGCAACGAACAATATTGCAGAGAAATGGCTTTTGAAGGAGCGAGGATTGCAAAGCAATGCGCAGACAACTATTCGACAGCTATGAAACCGCGCTTTGTGGCAGGTGTGATAGG
>CALGRN010000040.1 GCA_937880835.1 uncultured Prevotella sp.
CTCTGCGAAGAGGGGAGCATTTCTTTTTTATTTATTGTTTGTATTATCTGTTTATATGCTTACTTTATGCCTCTTTTGTTGAGCGCATCAGAATACTCTTCGGCATTTTTCATGTGCTCTTCATACGTCCGTGCGAAGTTATGAGTGCCGCTGAAATCTTCTTTTGCGCACATATAAAGATAGTCATGGTGTACATGATTGAGGACAGCATCTATGCCGGCTATTGTCGGAATGCGTATCGGACCGGGCGGAAGTCCCGTATTTTTATAAGTGTTGAAAGGACTTTTTATATACAAGAGTTTATTGTATATTCGCTTTAAGTCGAACATTTTCCATGCATATTTTATTGTCGGGTCTGCCTGCAACGGCATTCCTTGCGGATATTCGGCATTTCTCAGTTTCAAACGATTGTAATACATGCCGGCTATCATAGGCTTTTCCGCGTCGTTGGCAGTCTCTTCGTCAACGATGCTTGCAAGCGTTATAACCTCGTTTTGTGTAAGTTTCATGCTTTTGGCTTTCTCCGTTCGTTCAAAATTCCAAAACTTCTTGCTTTCTTTCTGCATTCTGTTAAGGAACTCATCCATAGATATATTCCAATAGATGTCATAAGTGTTGGGAATGAACATGCATGATATTGTAAGAGTGTCGAAGCCGTATTTTCTGCAAGTTTTTTCGTCTGTAAACACCTTTTTCAGTTCCGTGCTGTCCAACATCAGTTTCTGCGATATTGCCACAGCAAGCTTGTCAAGCGTGCGAACAGAAGGTATTGTAAGCGAAACCGGCGATTGTATGCCGTTTTTAAGATGTCTGAAAGTCTTGAAAGAGCCTTGTCCGGGCTTTATCTCGTAACGTCCCGTGCGTATGTTTTGTGCATAGTTGCCGTATTTCATCAGAGTTTTCAGGCTTTTTATGGAATTATCTTCTGTTATGACCGTTATTTTCGCAAGCACCGAATCGATGTTGTCGTCGTTGTCGATATATACATATTCTGCGGTGGGTCTTGACGAAATAGACGAGAAAAAACAGTAGTATATCAGTCCGAAAACAACAAGCAGACATGCGCCTGCCACTGTAAAGTATTTCTTTTTTAATCCTAAATTCATATTTCAGTTATATGTATGTTTTTAATCGTCGGCAAAGGTAAACAATTTAATCCATAATATATTATGCAGATTTCATATTTTTTCGCCTGCAAACATAAAAGTTTCATGACGCAGGAATTGGTTTATACGAGCATAAATGATATTTTCTTTTAACGTATGCGAATGTGTTTCTGCGCCTTTTGTCGCTGTTTTTCATATACAGTTTTTATGTTGTCATGTAAATAAAATTCCGAATTTGCAGAACAGGAGAACAGTTCCGAGAGAGCAGAATTTATACTTTCTCGGAACTGTTTTTATGTTTTCACCATGCAAAAGCTATCCTTTTGCATAGCTGTTTCATTGTTTTTGCATCTTAAAACAACTGATATTGCAGGGCGAAAGTTATTCTTTTACATTGCGAAAGCTATACTTTCGGAAATCGGAAGAAATGTATTCTGCTGTCAAATTGCTGAAAATCAGATTGTTATATTTTTCGCATTTTTGCAGTAAAATATCCGTTTCGTTTCAAATATGCACGTATTTTGCAGGCATGTAAATATAATTCCGAATTTAAACAATGTTTTTCCTGCGTCTGAAATAATAATTTTTCAACATTCCGGAATATGCGCTTCGACTATCATGCAAAATTTATTTGCCGTGCGATTTCAGAACCCTGTGAGGCATGTCTCCATGTCCCAATATATCTATCGGACAGCCGAAGTTCTTTTCTATCCATTCTCCTGAAACTTCATTTCCCGGATGATAGTGCAGAGTATGGTTTACACAGGCTATTGATTTGACATTTTGCAGAACCGAACCCACATCGTGGCTTACCATGACTATTGCACATTCACGGTTTATATTAACGAGCATATCGTACATTTGTTCCTGAAAACGCTTGTCGATATATGTGTTCGGCTCATCGAGCATCAACATCTCCGGCTTAGATACAATGGCTCTTGCAAGCAGAACGCGTTGCAGCTGTCCGCCGCTTAACGCCCCGATGTGGCATGCTTCAAGTCCGTCAAGCTCCATTCTGCTTATCGTTTCATCAGCCTGCATGCGTTGCTCGGCAGTGTATCGGCTTAATATTCCTCCTTTGCAGCGCAGTCCCGAAAGCACAACATCGCGCACCGAGATAGGAAAGTTTCTGTCTATCTCGCTGTATTGTGGCAGATAGCCCATTGTAATATCAGATGCAGGATTGCCTTTGCGGTAGTATCTCACTGTGCCGGATGCAGGCTTCATCAGCCCGAGCATAACCTTTACGAGCGTTGTCTTGCCTCCGCCGTTAGGACCGATGACGCCGAGAAAATCGTCTTCATATACATCCAACGATACTTTTTCGAGCACATTCTTTCCGTCGTACCCTGCATATACGTTTTCCAAACTTATTATCTTGTTCATCTTTCTATTTCAATAAGCGTGAAATATTGACCATCTCCTGTGTCCAATCGTAGTTGAGCGGATTTATTTCAACAAGTCTTGCACCTATGCTTTGGGCAACAATCTCAGTGTTGCGGTTTTTGTATTGCGCCTGAACGAACATGGTTTCCACCTTGTTTTGCTTGGCTGTCGATATTATGTTTTCAAGCTGTGCCGCGCTCGGTTCGCGCCCCTCGTCTTCTATCTGCATCTGTTTCAATCCGTAGTCGCGTGCAAAATAAGTCAATGCGGGATGATAAATGAGGAATGTCTTTGCTTTGGTAGCTTTTAGGTTTTTCCTTACTACAACGTCGGTGCTGTCTATCCTGTCATGAAGCAGTTCGAGTCTTTCCTTGAAATATTCCTTGTCCGAAGGTGCTATCCTTGCCAGAGCCTTGTATATGTTTTCGGATATTATGCGGGCATTCCTTGCGCTCATCCATGTGTGAGGGTCTTCCGTGCCGCACGTTGTCATTTCAGTTTCGATGCCATCCGACGAGTCTATTATAATAAGGTGAGGGGTATTCTTCACTATTCGTTTCATCCATGTGCGCTCAAAACCTATCGCGCCTACCTTTATGTACATGTCGCTGTGCGCGAGGTTTATCATCTGTTGCGCCGTAGGTTCGTAGGTTTCGGGGTTGTCTGAGCTGCTTACCATAGCGACGACGTTGAACTTTTCGCCTGCTATTTGCTCGGTGAAGTATTTAAGAGGTTCAACCGTTACGGTTATTGTACGTTTGTCTTGTTTCGCCGGCGTGTTACACCCTGCGAATGTAAGAATGATTATGACCGAAATTAAGAAATGTTTCATATAGGTTTGTCTTTTATTTATGCAAGCCATGCGTTGTTATAATGCCTGTCAGCGATATGCTTGCAGATGAATGTCCGTGACTATGAAAACAGGCTTACGCCGTATAACAGCAACGCGTAGCGCACTATTTTACCTATCGTCATGCTGACTAATGTTATCAGAATATTTCCCCTCATAAGTCCCAATGCCACTGTTATGGCGTTGCCGATGAAGGGCACGAAAGCGAAGAAAGCCATCCAAGCACCACGTCCGGAAAGGAATTTATGGGCACGATCGAGTTGTTTCTTGCTGACGTGAAGATAACGCTCTATCCAATCCATACGTCCCATTCTGCCTATGAAATAGTTCAACATGCTGCCGGCTACATTGCCGACAGTGCCGTATATGGTAAGTCTCAAAGGGTCTAACCCACCTGCAAGAAGGGCAAGTATCACAGCCTCGCTGCTGAACGGAACGACAGTGCCTGCGAGAAATGCCGAAAGAAACATTCCCGTATAGCCGTTGCTTATCAGGAAATCAACGATGGTATCCATATATTATATGCTGTTATGAGTAATGTTATGACTAAAAGAACGAAAAAAGAGATATTGGTAATGCGTGTGTGGGTGAGCGTAATGAAGTGTGCCGTCAATACGCTTGTGCTTACAGTCATGATACTTACGAGCATGTCGCAGTGCATCGGTTGCAGCACTATGAATATTATGCAGAGCGTATTTACTGCAATCATTAGCTCGTAAAGCATGCGGGGGCGTATCTTGTCTGCGTAACTCGTGCGCAGATAGTGTATTGTGCCGATTACTGACAGCAATAATATCAGTGAGAATGATACTATCTGATGCTCCGAAAGCATGTCGTGGACAAACAGAGGTTGAAACTCTGCAATACTCTCGAAATGAGAAATGAAGTCTCTGTATTCCCCTTGCAGCATGCAGTATGCACCGTAGAACCAATAGACGGCAGTAAGTCCGACTAATGAAGCCATTACGTTTTTCACGCTGCCTGCCATAAGATTTGATGCCAACAGTATCAAAAGAACCGGTACGAAATAAAGTATCTGGATGAAAAACAGGCTCGCCAAGCCGATGAAAAAGAAAGAATAGAATATCCAACCCATAGACTTCTTATTCTGATAGCTGCGGAAAAAGGTTGAATAGAAAGCTATCATGCACAGCACGACAACGCTCTTGCCAATCGTGGGATTAGGAAAAGCAAGCGCACAGCAAAGGAACAGGAACGAACAGGAAACCATACGGCTGTATGTGCGTATCAATGCGTTGACGTTGTTCAATTCCAACATCAGGTAAGTAGAGATTACAAGACAGGCAAATTGCCACCACAACTGCTGTGTGAAAAGTCCGCCTGCAATCCATACAAGGACAGTATATACAGAAGTGATTGGTAATGCCAAGCGGCTCTCCGCTATCCTGTTTTGTAATCTCTTTATAGACATTTAAATATCTTTTCCTATGTCACTGCGCATGTATTTATCCGTGAAATCTATCTTTTGCGCTTCGTTGAAACTCCTTTTCAATGCTTCTTCTTTGTCGTTTCCATAGCTGCAAACGGCTATTACACGTCCGCCGGCAGTTACAATGTTGCCGTTTTCCATCGCTGTTCCGCTATGAAAGAGAATGCTCTCTTTAACTTCGTCGATACCGTTTATCTTATAACCTTTCTTATAAGATTGAGGATAACCGCCGCTTACAAGCATTATACATACGGCAGAGCGTTTGTCAAACTCAACATTACGCTTGTCGATATCGCCGTTTGCAACGCCTTCGAACAGATCAACGATGTCGCTTTTAAGTCTCATCATGACGGTTTCTGTTTCCGGATCGCCCATTCGGCAGTTGTATTCGATAACCATCGGTTCGCCGTCAACATTTATAAGCCCGAAGAAGATGAAGCCTTTATAGTCGATATTCTCTTCTGCAAGTCCTTCAACAGTAGGACGGATGATGCGGTCTTCCACCTTTTTCATCCACTCATCCGTAGCAAAAGGTACTGGCGAAATGCTTCCCATGCCGCCTGTGTTTAACCCCGTATCATGTTCTCCGATACGTTTATAGTCTTTGGCTTCCGGTAAAATCTTATAGTTTTTACCGTCGGTAAGCACGAAAACAGAACATTCTACGCCGCAAAGGAACTCTTCTATTACGACATTTGCGCTTGCATTGCCGAACATTCCGCTAAGCATCTGCTTGAATTCCTGCTTCGCTTCGTCCAATGTAGGTAGTATAAGAACTCCTTTTCCTGCACAAAGTCCGTCGGCTTTAAGCACATAAGGTGCTTTAAGAGTTTCGAGAAAAGCAAGTCCTTCTTCCATATCAGCGGTGCTGAATGTTCGGTATTTCGCAGTGGGAATGTTGTGACGAGACATAAATCCCTTAGCAAAATCCTTGCTTCCTTCTATAACCGCGCCTGCTTTTGAAGGTCCGATGATGTGTATATGAGACGTTCTCGCATCGTTCTTTAATTCATCATATATTCCGTTTACCAACGGATCTTCCGGTCCGACGACAATCATTTCAATGCCGTTTGACACCGCAAATTCTTTTATTTTATCAAAATCGTTTACACCAATATTGATATTATCACCCAAAGAGGATGTTCCTGCGTTGCCGGGAGCTATATACAGCTTGTCAACTTTCGGACTTTGGGCTATCTTCCACGCAAGTGCATGCTCGCGACCGCCACTTCCAAGCAATAGAATTTTCATATAGCTTACTTCAAATAATCTTCAAAATACTGTGTTATACGCTCATGTAGATGTACACTTTGATGTCCTCTCATGTTGTGAGGTTCACCCGGATATACGAAGAAATCAGGCTGTGTACCTACTTCTATACATTTTTTTATGAATGAAAGACAATGCTGCGGTACTACGACAGGGTCGTTCAGACCGGTTATTATTTGCAGTTTGCCTTTCAGGTTCTTTGCTTTCGGGAGCAGACTTGACTGCTCATAGCCTTCCGGATTTTCCTTTGGTGTTCCCATATAGCGTTCACCGTACATCACTTCGTATAGCTTCCAGTCAATAACAGGACCACCTGCCACTCCGACTTTAAAGACATCGGGATATGTTGTCATAAGAGATGTTGTCATGAAGCCGCCGAAACTCCATCCGTGAACACCCATTCGGTCTGCATCTACGTATGGTAATGATTTCAGATACTCAACACCTTTCATCTGATCTTTCATCTCCTCGACACCGAGTTTGTGATATGTGGCTTGTTCGAAAGCCACTCCTCTGTCGCAACTTCCGCGATTGTCGAGTATGAAAACGATATATCCTTTTTGTGCCATATACGATTCCCAACCACGACTCCAATAATTCCAGCGAGCTTCAACGTTGCGTATGCCGGGTCCTCCATATACATATACGATTGTAGGATATTTCTTCGAAGCGTCAAAATCGTGAGGTTTAACCATTCTGTAATACAAATCTGTTGTTCCGTCGGCAGCTTTTATCGAGCCGCATGAGAACTGTGCCGTTGCATAACCTATCCAAGGATTGTCTGCGGTGAAGTAGTTTACGCTCTTTGATGTTGCCGTATTTACTATTGAAATCTTTCTCGGGACATCGGGTTCGGTATAGTTATCAAGAATGAAAGCACCGTTTTTACTCAGCGCATCAGCATGACTTTTGCCTGCCCCGTAGGTATTTGCGTGGCATCCTCGCCCGTTATCGAGAAGCGTACGTTTTCCATTTGCGATGTTTACTGAAAAGATATTGTTCTGGATAGGGCTTTTCTCTGTTGACAGAATGATTGCGCTTTTTGTCTTTGTGTTGAAACCTATGAGATCAAGAACAATCCACTTGCCGTTTGTTATCTGCTTCAACTGTTCGCCTTTCGTATTGAAAAGGTACAGATGATTGTAACCGTCTTTCTCACTTTGCAATATAAACTTGCTGTCATCCCAAGGCAAGAAGGTTATCGGGTTTGTAGGATGAACGTATTTATCGTGATGTTCTTTATAGACGGTTGTTATCTTCTCGCCGCTCTGGGCGTTATATGCATCAAGCTTATAATCTTTCTGCGAGCGGTTTATCTCTATAAGATATATGGTCTTGTTGTCAGGACTCCATGCTATATTAGTGAAATAACGGTCGGTTGGATCGCCAGTTTTAAGATACACGGTATTGCCTGTTTTAAGGTCATAAACACCCACAGTCACCTTATGACTTGTTTCTCCTGCCATCGGATATTTCTCCGGTGCTTCCGTTGCAATGCGTGTATCTATGTCAACAAGCGGATAATCGGCAACCATACTTTGATCCATTCGATAGAACGCAAGTTTGTTTCCGTCATTGCTCCAAAATGTTCCTTTGTATATTCCGAACTCGTCACGATGTACAGCTTGCCCATATACAATCTCGCGAGAGCCGTCAGTTGACAGTTGCTTTGTCTTGTTTTCCGCATCAGTTACATAAAGGTTGAAATCTTTAACGAAAGCTACTGCACGTGAAGATGCACACCATTCGGCATGGGTTTCATCCTTGCATGACTGTTTCCATTCCACTTTGTGCTTCTTGAAATCCAAAAGTATTCTGTCGTTCCCGTTGTTCAGAAGAACAATACTTTTGTCTGCATAAGGAAAGGTTACAGAATACAGATGACGTATTTTCGTGTTTTCTTCGCTTTCTGTCCATTTATTTACTTCATCGAGAGTAAAAAGTATAGTCTCTTTTCCTGTCAACTTGTTGATGACGGAGCAATTCTCCGCATCCGTGCGTACCAGTTCGTCGCCCCACCAAGTGGTGTAACGATTGGCAGGTGACATATTACGGAAGTTGTTACCACCGTAATTAAGGTCTTCCAAAGTGAACAGCTTCTGCGCCATAACGTTCAACTGTGTTAATAACAATAGTTGGATTAAAATCAATAATTTATTCTTCATCGTTATATCTCCTGTATTTTTTATCATAATCACGTACTCCTCTTTTGCCCGATTTATCAAAACGCTTGCCGCCTCTCGTATCTTTTGAGAAACTGTTTCGCGAGTCTTTCGAGAAGTTGCGCTCGCGTTTCTGCGGTCTTTCTTCATTTCTCCGTTCCAATGAATGAAACTTAAAGGAGCGTATGTCGGCAGCTTCGTTTTCCTCTTCTTCTTCAATTCGTTTCTTGAACTCTCTGTTTTTCTTGAATCGGTGTTTCTCAGCCATGAGTCGTTTTTCATCCTCCGTTTTCACGATACCACCTTCATTGCGAAACTCTTTTAACTTTCCGCTGAACATGGAGTATTTTCTGAACTCGCATTCCAATGACCCGTTGTAAACAGGAATCTTTATAGAAGGTTTCAGTCCTATCTGTTCAAAGCATTCTTCCCGATAACTTAATATCCACGCATCATTGCCTGCGAATTGATGTTTCAGTCTTTCTCCAATCATCTTGTATGTGGCAAGCAGATTGGGAGTTGATATTCTTTCTCCGTAAGGGGGATTTGTCACTATGATACTTTTGGCTGCCGGTGCTTTGAAATCTTTGAAGTCGGCGTTCTCTACGGTTATGTCTTTCGTCAGTCCGGCTGCTCTTACATTCATTCTTGCAGTGTTTACAGACTTCATGTCGATGTCATATCCGTATATATGATGCTTAAATTCGCGTTCCTTAGAATCGTCATTGTATATCGAATCGAACAGTTCCTGATCGAAGTCATGCCATTTCTCGAATGCATATCCTTTGCGGAAGACACCCGGACTCATGTTATGAGCAATCAAAGCAGCCTCTATAAGCAGTGTGCCAGAGCCGCACATGGGGTCTATGAAGTCTGTTTCTCCTTTCCAACCGGTCATGAGTATCATTCCCGCAGCAAGTACTTCATTGAGCGGAGCTTCTACTGATTCCTGTCTGTAACCACGTCGGTGCAGGCTCTCTCCACTTGAATCGAGACTCAGGGTCGCATCATATTCCGCTATATGTATGTTTATACGGATGTCCGGATTTGTTACGGATATATTAGGTCTTTCACCTGTTTTCTGTCTGAACTGATCTACAATGGCATCCTTCACCTTATATGTGACGAAACGAGAGTTTCTGAATTCTTCCGAATATACTACCGAATCCACAGAGAAAGTCTTACCGCTTTGTATGTATTTTCCCCAATCTATCTTCTGTACTTCTTCATAAACATCATCGGCTGACTTTGCTTTGAAATGACAAATTGGTTTGAGTATTCTGATAGCAGTGTGCAACTGGAAGTTTGCCCGATACATTGTTTCTTTATCACCGGTAAACGAAACCATTCGTCTTCCTATCTTAACGTTGTTAACCCCCATTTGGGTAAGCTCTTGTGCCAAAACAGATTCCAAGCCCATAAAGGTTTTGGCGATGAGTTCAAATTCCATTTTTATTGAATTTATTAAATTTTCTTATACCTTGCTTTTTCGGTTTACGCTTTCTCTTGTGCTTGTTCCGATATTTTCATACACATAATAACTACATGCAATATGGCTTATTTATATACGATTATATATGTGTAACAAACATTCTGCAAAGTTAATAAAAAGAGTAGATAGTTAATATTAGAACATATAGTTTTTTGCTTTTTTAACCTCAAACTAATATTATGGTATGTTCAGGAAATAATTTTACAACGGAATACTTTGATTGTCAAAGCTGAACAAGGGATTGCAAAGGGTTAAATTCTAATTGAAAAATGAGACTGTATAATGCAGTTTCCAAACGATGATTACAGCCTTTATGATACATTATATATAATGCTGTTTATCAGTATGTTATAAAACGATTTTCAAAAGTTATCCTTTTGAATGCTAAAAGCTATTGTTTTACAACGCAAAAGGATAACTTTTGAGACGCAAAAACATAACTGTTGCATTTCCGCAATGATATAACATGAGGAATATGTTGTATGTTTAGTTGCAATATCATAGTTTTATCATATCGGAATATCTTCCTATCATATTGCTAAATTCTGCTTTTTACTGATACTTTAAAACAAATAAGGCTGTTAAAGTAAATCTTTAACAGCCTTATGCTTTTATTAATTCAGAATGTCATCTATTTGCTTATGGCTATTTTGTCAACTCTT
>CALGRN010000041.1 GCA_937880835.1 uncultured Prevotella sp.
GCTTGCCAATATCGGCAGAAACGGCATCAGAATACGTGCCCATTCGTCGCGAACGGCAGCTGACTACCTGCAAGGAACGGCTGCAACAATGTCGCTGGGGAAAGCTTTTGAGATTACGGGATTTGTTTCTTACAGGAATATAGATGCCACATTGAGCAGCGACGGAAAGGCTATCGCCACCATACTTACAGACGGTTATCACCGCACAGAAAACGAAATGATGAAAAAGAACAATGCTTCCAACTTCATTGCAGGCGGAAATCTGTGCTATAATGCAAAAGGCTTGCATCTCGGTTTTACGGGTCTTTTCACTTCGTTCGACAAAGAGCTCAGACCGAAAACATCGCAGTCGTTTCGACGTTTTTATCCTTCGGGAAACGACTTCCATAATCTAAGCATGAGTTACGGATATAACAGCAGTGTGTTTTCATTCAAAGGAGAGACTGCCGTTAACGATATGAGAGCCGTTGCCACCGTAAACAGCCTGCAACTGAACCTTTCTCACAGTTTATCGATAATGGCATTGCAGCGTTTTTACGGCAAAAAATACTATTCGTTGTTCTCTTCCGCATTCAGCGAAGGAGGCAGAGTGCAGAACGAGAGCGGTATGTTTTTAGGTGCAAACTGGCGTCCTTCCGAGCATTTTTCGCTCATGGCATACACCGACTATGCCTATTTCGCTTGGGCAAGATATATGGTTTCGAGGTCATCTCATACGTGGGACAACCTTGTTCAGGCAGAATATGCAGGCAGTAATTTTTCCTTTTCAGCGCGTTACAAACTGAAAATGCGTCAGCAGGACAATGCGGATAAAACGTCGCTTGTTGACTTTGCCGAACATCGTGCACGTCTTTCGGCAGGCTATACGAACGAGAAATGGAGCTTGCAGACGCAGACCGATATGGCATATACGACAAAAAACGAAGGCAGTTTCGGTTGGATGATAACCGAAAGAGCATCCTGCCACATCTCGAAAGCATTCCTGATGAATGCAACAGCAGCCTTTTTCAAGACCGAAAGCTACGACAGCCGCATCTATATCTATGAACGCGGAATGCAATATGACTTCTCTTTTCCCATGTTTTACGGCAAAGGAATACGCTTTTCCATCCTTGCAAACGCCCGGATAAATTCAAATATGACTATTAATGCAAAAATCGGCACGACAAAATATTTCGATCGCAATCATATTTCAAGCGGACTTCAACAGATAAACCACTCGTCAATGACCGACATTGAAGTGCAACTGAGATTGAAAATATAAATTTTATAAGTCCTTATTCAATGAATATGTATAGTAAAAATAAAGATCGAAAATTAAGAGTTTTATTTAATATTGTTCATAAATATTCTCCAAAAGTATATCTTCAAGTTTATAATAATTATTCCATATAAGTTCAAATGTAATGTTATTTTATTTCGGAATTATCCAATTAATATTATCTTATTTTTGAAAAACATTGGATTTATCAATTTAAATATATAATTTTGTAGCTATAAAATTTGTTTTTTATAAAACTAAAAGTATTGATGTATATTGAAATAAATAAGATAATAAATTATAGAGTTTATTATAAAGTAATCTTTATTATTTTCATTATTATATATTAGTTAATATTTAAGATCTATAAAAAGAAATATGAGTAGTAATAGTAATAATCAGGGACGAGCTTATGAATTTATATGCTTATTGTCTTTGAATGATGCAATAAAAGTGAAAAGACCTTCAAATATTATTTATAATAGCAGTTATACAGCTGCAAAAAATGCATGGGATACATTAAGTTATAATGAAAGGGAATTATACAAATTAAGTGCAAAATCAACAATAGATACAATATTTGCATTAGAACCAAAAATATTGGAATTAGGTAAAGATACCCTTAATATGTATATTCAATCAGATAAAAAGGGAGAAAATGCTGACGTTAGAGACATAATTATACGTAGAGAAGACATTGTTTGGG
>CALGRN010000042.1 GCA_937880835.1 uncultured Prevotella sp.
CTGTTAAAAGCTTTAAGTCATAATCTTTATGAGTCATAAGATGACCTCCTCCGAAATTAATCCATTTAATATATGGAAACCATTTAGAGAATTTATCTTCTATATGAACAAGGGTGCGCTGAAAAACATCTGCTCCGCTTTCGCAATGGCAATGACAATGAAAACCGTCTATTCCTTCCGGCAAGACATCCGGAAGTTTGTCTGCGGTAACTCCAAAACGTGTGCCGGGAGCACATGGATTGTAAAGCATTGTGCCTACTTCCGAATACTCCGGATTTATGCGTATGCCACAACTTATATCATTGTCAATCGACTTTACACGTTCGTAAAAACGGTTGTATTGTGCAAGAGAATTAAATGTTATATGGCTCGAACAGCGCGCTATGTCGTCAATCTCATAATCCGTATATGCCGGTGAAAACGTATGAGCCTTGCTTCCAAATTCATTCAATGCCAATTTTGCCTCGTACAATGAACTTGCTGTCGTAGCGTTTATATATTCCCGGAATACAGGAAAGGTTTTCCAAAGAGCATAAGCCTTGAAAGCAAGTATTATATCAATGCCGGTATTATCTGCTATACTCTTTATCAGAGACAGATTTGAACGCAGTCTCTGTTCGTCTATAACATAAAAAGGACGTTGAAGTTCTTTGTATGTATCAATGTCTATTCTCATATCATATCCAATTTAATTACAATTAAAAAGTCAATAACCGTACTTTTTGGTACAAAGATAAACTTTTATATCGTATATAATTGCTAATATCTAATATTTTTCATACATTTGCATCTGAAAACGACCATATACGATGAAAATCATTGTAATGACAAAACCTTCATTCTTTGTTGAAGAAGATAAAATTATAAATGTGCTATTCGAAGAAGGTTTGGATAACCTTCAACTGTACAAGCCGGGCACATTACCTGTTTATTCGGAACGTCTGCTGTCGCTTTTACCTGAAAAGTATTACAGCAAAATAACCGTTCACGAGAATTACTATCTGAAAAAAGAATATGGTTTGGCAGGCATACACATTGGAAATACGACCGATGACATACCGGCAGGATATAGAGGACACGTAACAAGAACATGCAAAGAAATCAGCCGTATTACGATTGCGAAAAATAAAAGCGATGATATCTTGCTTCGAAATGTGTTCGACTGCATATCAGAAAAGAACGATAAAGCATCCTTTTCATACAAAGAGTTGACCGCAGCATCAAGTCAAGGGCTCATTGACAGGAAGGTATATGCAGCAGGCGGAATGAATATTGACAACATACAATATGCGAAAGAATTAGGATTTGGAGGCGTAGTTATATGCGGTGATTTATGGAACAGATTCAATATATATCAAGAAAAAGACTTCAAAGAAATAATATCGCATTTCAAAAGATTAAGAAAAGCAATTAATTAAATATAATAAAAACAAAAGATAATGAGTGAGCAAAACTCTTTTTTGGTATTTTCGGGCACAAGTACGAGATACCTCGCAGAGAAAATCTGTGCAAGTTTGGATTGTCCGTTAGGCAATTTGGTTATTACCAAATTCTCCGACGGCGAGTTTGTTGTATCCTTTGAGGAGTCTATTCGCGGAAAAGATGTTTTCCTTGTACAAAGTACTTTTCCTAATTCAGACAACCTTATGGAGTTGCTGCTTATGATTGATGCGGCGAAACGTGCATCGGCACGCAGCATAAATGCAGTAATACCATATTTTGGTTGGGCTCGTCAGGACAGAAAAGATAAACCAAGAGTGAGTATTGGAGCAAAACTGGTTGCCGACTTGTTAAGTGTTGCCGGTATAGAAAGACTTATAACGATGGATTTGCATGCAGATCAAATTCAGGGTTTCTTCAACGTTCCTGTTGATCACCTCTATGCATCCGGAGTTTTATTACCTTATCTGCAAAGCCTCAAATTGAAAGATCTTGTAATTGCAAGTCCTGATGTAGGCGGTAGTAAACGTGCCAACACATTCGCAACATATTTAGGTTGCCCTCTCGTTTTATGCAACAAGACACGTGCACGTGCAAACGTTGTAGATAACATGCAGATTATCGGAGATGTCAAAGGAAAGAATGTTGTAATAGTGGACGATATGGTTGACACGGCAGGAACTATAACAATGGCGGCTGACATTATGAAAAAAGCCGGCGCATTGAGCGTAAGGGCATGTGCATCTCACTGCGTCATGAGTGGTCCTGCAAGCGAACGTGTACAGGATTCTGCACTCGAAGAACTTGTCTTCACAGACTCCATACCATATTCAAGCAGATGTGCGAAAGTGAAACAGCTTTCTGTTGCAAATATGTTTGCAGAAACAATACGTCGTGTTGTCAATAATGAAAGTATCTCTTCACAATACCTTATATAATTATTATAATATGAAATTACGCAATATTATATTACTGTTTGCCACAAGTCTTATACTTTCGGCATGCCAATCAAATTCTTCCAAGACAAAAGACACAGCGGAAGATACCAAAGAAGTAACTACTGTGGAAGATAACTCCATAAAGCTCATCGAACTTAAATTAAAAGACGTTAACGGGAAAGAGCTTTCACTTATGAACGAAGTTAAGAAACACAAGATAACAGTGATTGATTTTTGGGCAAGTTGGTGTCGTCCCTGCATTTCAGAGATGCCGGAAATGGTAGATATATACGGTCAGTTCAAGAATAAAGGACTGGGCATAATCGGCATTTCTTTGGATGATAACGAAGAAAGTTGGAAATCAGCTATCAAGGAGCATGGGCTGACATGGACACACGTTTCCGACTTAAAAGGTTGGCAAAGCGATGCAGCAGTAACATATAACGTAACCGGAATTCCTTTCACAATCATAGCAGATTCTGACGGAAAGATTTTGGCTACGGGACTAAGAAGTCATGAAATAAGAGATTTTCTGACGAAAAATCTATGAGCGGTCTGAACTTATCATTTGACGAAAACATATATAAATACGAACGTATATGAAAAACTCTAACACAGACAAGAATGTTTCTCATAACATCTTCATCAAGTTGCGTAGAAGCATTCCTGCCGGAATAACGTGTCTTTTGATTGTATCGATATTATTTGGATATATAGGTTCTAAGATGGGTGCTGCCCAGATGTTGAACACGATAATGCACACTGCACACGATTTGCTGCTCAACACTGTTTTCTATCTTATGGGAATATGCGTTCTTACCGGTGCAATAGGAAAGATATTCGTAGAATTCGGAGTGGTAGATTTATTAGAGAAGATATTGCGTCCGCTTATGCGTCCGCTCTTCAACCTTCCCGGTGTAGCCTCACTTGGTGCAGTCATGACTTTCCTTTCAGACAATCCTGCAATCATATCACTGTCACAAGATAAGCGTTTCAGCAGTTACTTTAAGAAGTTCCAGTTCATTTCGCTGACCAATTTCGGAACTGCTTTCGGAATGGGACTTATAGTTATTGTGTTCATGATAGGACAAGGGTTCTTCATAGAGCCTTTGATTGGATTGTTGGGAGCTATTTTCGGGTGTATCGTTTCAACAAGAACGATGCAGTATTTCATAATAAAGAATTATCCTCAATATGAGACCGAAAATGCTTGTGACATAAACTTTGAGGAAGAAACGGCGAAGGACGATAACAAAGAAAAGAAGTCTTTGTTCTTACGCATATTGGATTCCCTTCTTGATGGTGGAAAGACGGGAGTCGATGTTGGTATTGCGATTATTCCCGGTGTACTCATCATATCTACCCTTGTCATGATTCTGACATTCGGAACAGGTGCAAACGGACAATATACCGGAGCTGCCTATGAAGGTGTAGAACTTCTTCCAGCCATTGCAAACGAGATAGATTGGTTCTTCAAATTCCTCTTCGGCTTCACCGACCCGCATCAGATAGCATTCCCGATAACAGCATTAGGTGCTGTGGGTGCAGCATTAAGTCTTATTCCAAATTTCATAAATCAAGGTTGGATAGACGGCAATGCCATAGCAGTTTTCACAGCAATAGGAATGTGTTGGAGTGGTTTCCTAAGCACTCATACCGCAATGCTTGATTCGCTCGGATACAGAGAGCTTACCTCGAAAGCCATTATCTCTCACACGATAGGCGGCATTGCTGCTGCATTAATAGCTCATTGGGTGTATTTCGCCTATACATTGATTGCATAAGACAAGCTGATTTTGCATATATAAAAACGAATTTATTAAGTAGTTTTATTATCTTCGACAAGAAATAGTCGAAGATAAACACTAAAAGTGACGTAAGATTTCAAAAATCTTACGTCACTTTTAGTATGACATTTATCGTCATTCTAAAAACAAATATAAACACTTTGCATTATAAATATAAGCGTAATGATACAGTCCTAAATTAAACTCTTTTATAATACAGCAACCTATGAATTGCAAAAGGATAACTTTTGCAATTCGTTATTAATACCAATGCGTTGTAAGGTGTTGAAAATAATAGATTAATTTTTGGGGGATTTTTGTACCTGAATATGCATTCAGTAAGAAATATGAAAGTATTTCTATACGCTGTAAAAATAATTCTGAATTATATTTCCTCTTTTTTCTTATTTCCGAAAATGGAAAAATTCACGCTTCCATAAGCACGATGCTCGATGAAATATGGCGATGTTGAAAAGTCATTTTTCTTGCCATGTTCCAAAACAAACGTACCGCCGTCTTTCAGTAATCCGTATTCGAAGATGAGATCAGGTATCTTCGGAATGTCCGTAAGTGTATAAGGAGGGTCGGCAAAGATGAAATCGAACCTGCGGCTGCATGATTTC
>CALGRN010000043.1 GCA_937880835.1 uncultured Prevotella sp.
GAGGACTTGTTGCGATACACAAGCAAGGTGGGTGTTCAGGCAAACAACAAATGGTATTATGCGTTGCAGATGATTGCATACACTCAGTTCTTTCGAGGTTATAAAAGCAACGACAGTTTTGTATATTCTGACTTTATGTCACCGTTCAACTTTAATATCTCTATTGGTATGGACTATACCGTTGAATGGATGAAAAAACGCCTGAAAGGAAACATTCATCTTGCACCTTTGGCTTATAATTTTCGTTATGTAGGTCGTCTCAAACTTGCTCCGAGATATGGCCACGATGAAGGAAGTAACACAAAAAACGAATTAGGTTCGGAAGTGTCATTTGACTTGACGTGGAATTTTACCGATAACATTAAATGGCAGTCAAGGCTTTTTGCCTACACAACTTACAAGCGTTCGGAGCTTGAATGGGAAAATACTTTCACTTTCAAATTCAATAAATATATTTCAACCAATCTTTTCTTGTATCCTCGTTTTGACGACGGAACAAAGCGTGACAAAGACTATGGATATTGGCAGTTTAAGGAATATGCTTCATTAGGCTTTACTCTGTCGTTCTGACAGAATGTTTTTATATATATGTTTTATGCTAAATAAAATATACGAAGAACGACTATAAGCACTTGTATAACAGTTTCTTATTTAATGTATTGTATAATGTATTATATTTAGATCTTCAACATAATACATTGGTTTGTTTGTAATCATTTTATAATAGCTATCGTTTCACAATACAAAAGCTATCCTTTTAGACGTTGAAAGCTATTGTTTTGCGATACAAAACAATAGCTTTTGAAAACTTGTTTGCAACATGTTGATATACAGTGTTATGTGTTTATACGTTTTAAAGCTGTGAAACAACCATTTCATACGTGTTGTGCCCTGTATCATTGAGACTGTTTATTGTTTGCCGTAAACAACTGTTTGTTTTTATATTATTATTGTGCGAAATCTGCATATCAGTATAAAAATAAAGTCTTTTATACTTCTAATGCTTCAAAATACGTTATCTCACGATTACAGAAAATAAAAGACAGCTGCGAAAAATCATGAATTTGACTTCTTCGCAGCTGTCTTATAAATTAAAATGTTATGTACTTTCAGCTTATTTCTTAACCTCCGTCATGACGCCTTCCACATAAAGACGTGTCATTTCAACCGCTCCGTTGGTGCGTATTGTTATCGTCTTCTTGAAGTGTCCCGGAAACTTTCCCTTTCCGTTATATGTCACTTGGATTTCACCTTTCTTGCCAGGAGCAATGGGAGTCTTAGGATATGAAGGTACGGTGCAACCGCAACTTGCAACTGCCTGATTAATAACCAAAGGAGCATTTCCTATATTAGTGAAAGTAAAAGTGCATTTCTGTACGGGTTCTGACTCTGAAAATGTTCCCAGATTACACAAAACCTTGTCGAATTTAATCTCTGCTTTGTTCTGCGCAAAAGTAAAAGTAAATGCGCAAAACAGCATCAATGTAGTAAAAATAACTTTCTTCATAATCTTCATTTGTTTTGTTCTATAAGATTTCGGCGGTAAAAATAACAAATATAGTTGACAGAAACTGCACTCTCTTATATTGTTTGTCTTAATTTAACCCAATACAATAGATTTTAACAATAGATAAGCGGTAGCAAAACGCTCGATAACTATGGTATCAACATTAATATACATAAACGTCATACTGTCAAATAAATCATTGATTTCTTTGTATGTTTCCGTTATTTTATATAATTTTGCAAATCGGAAAATAAACTTAAAATTTCTATGTACAGAACAAATACTTGCGGAGAACTTCGTATCTCTGATGCAGGCAAGGAAACAACTCTTGCCGGATGGGTGCAGCGCACGCGCAAGATGGGTGGAATGACTTTCGTTGACTTGCGAGACAGATATGGAATAACTCAATTAGTGTTCAACGAGGCTGATGATAAGGAATTATGCGAGCAGGCAAACAGACTCGGACGCGAATTTTGTATAAATATTAAAGGGACGGTAAGCGAGCGACAGAGTAAAAACCCAAACTTGCCAACGGGAGATATAGAAATCCTCGTTAAAGAAATGAATGTGTTGAGCGAAAGCATTACACCGCCTTTCACGATAGAAGACAATACCGACGGTGGAGACGATATAAGAATGAAATATCGCTATCTTGATTTGCGTCGTCCTGCGGTGCGTAACAATATTGAGCTGAGGCATCGTATGACAATCCTTATACGCAATTTTCTCGACTCAAAACGTTTCATAGAGGTGGAAACACCTATATTGATAGGCAGCACTCCGGAAGGTGCAAGAGACTTTGTTGTGCCGTCTCGCATGAATCCGGGACAATTTTATGCTCTTCCGCAAAGTCCTCAGACGCTGAAACAGTTGCTCATGGTAGCTGGTTTCGACAGATATTTCCAGATAGCAAAGTGCTTCCGTGACGAGGATTTACGTGCAGACCGACAACCTGAATTCACACAGATAGATTGTGAAATGAGCTTTGTAGAACAGGAAGATGTTATCGAAATGTTCGAAGATATGGCTCGTCACTTATTTAAAGAGGTGAGAGGCGTGGAACTGCCTGCAAAACTTCCGCAGCTCAGTTGGCACGAGGCTATGCGCCGATTCGGAAGCGATAAACCCGACATACGTTTCGGTATGGAGTTTACGGAGCTTATGGATGTATTGAAAGGAACAGGAAGTTTCAGTGTATTCGACAACGCTGAATACATAGGAGGTATTTGTGTTGAAGGATGTGCCGACTACTCACGCAAGCAGATAGATGAGATAACGGAATTTGTGAAGCGTCCGCAAGTAGGAGCAAAAGGGCTTGTTTACATAAAATACAATACAGACGGAACAGTCAAAAGCAGCATAGATAAGTTCTATTCGGCAGAAGTTTTTGAACAAGTGAAAGCAAAAACCGGTGCAAAAGACGGCGATTTGGTTCTTATTTTGAGTGGTGACAACGCTGATAAGACCCGTGTACAACTATGTTCTTTACGTCTCGAAATGGGCGAAAGACTTGGATTGAGAGATAAAAACAAATTTGAATGTCTTTGGATAGTTGACTTCCCGCTGTTTGAATGGAGCGATGAAGAACAGCGTCTCATGTCAACCCACCATCCTTTCACTATGCCTAATCCTGACGATATTCCTCTGCTTGGCGAACACCCGGAACGTGTTCGCGCCAAAGCATACGACTTTGTATGCAACGGAACAGAGCTTGGTGGCGGAAGTTTGCGAATACATGACGGTAAACTGCAAGAGAAAATGTTCAACATTCTCGGCTTTACTCCGGAGCAGGCAATGGCTCAATTCGGCTTCTTGATAAACGCATTCAAGTTCGGAGCACCTCCTCATGCAGGCATAGCATTCGGACTTGATCGTTTCGTTTCCATAATGGCAGGTTTGGATTCTATACGTGACTGTATCGCATTCCCTAAAAATAACAGCGGAAGAGATGTTATGCTCGATGCTCCGAATGCAATAGATAAGAAACAGCTTGATGAATTACAGATAAAGGTTGATTTAAATCAAGAAAATTAGATAACAAGGAATAAGTGCGCGCAAAAGGCTGACTTTACTGTCAAAAAAGTATTGATTTACAGATAAAAAGACTATTTTTGTACCATAGTTTATTTCATTTTGCAACGGCAAAATTCAGTATTCATCAAATACTTATATTAAATTATGGAAGAAACAAAAGTAACAAAAAAGCCTGCGACTGAAAAAACCGCAACTGTAAAGAAAACAACAGCAAAGAAGCCTGTTGCCGCAAAGAAAGTGACTGGTGATGTTAAGATGGTCATAAACGCAGAAAACGTGGGATTCAAAGCGGGTGATGTTTATCAAGCTCTTGCAACTGCCGGAAAGGCTTTGAGTGTACAGGAAATTGCAAAAGCAGCTAAGATTACGGAAAAAGAAACCCTTCTCGGAATGGGTTGGTTGCTGAAAGAGGGAAAAATAAAAGATGAAAATGACCTCGTGACTTTGGCTTAATCCGAGTTGGACATGATATCAGAAAAGAGAGCTGTAACGAAAACGGCTCTCTTTTTTAGATTTATAGGCACAGAACAAAGATGTTCTTAAACCATGTAAAACGAATTTCGGAGGCGGAAAAAGGAATATGAATTACGAAAAAGAGATACTGACTATACTGCAAGAGGCTGGTGACGAGGGATTGTCGTTAAGCAAAATAGCCAAGCATGTGTTCAATTCGCAAAACTCTTTCTTTGATACACCGAATTTAGAAAACATACATTACTGCGTATCGCAATATCTGATACGTAACAGCAAGAATCCCGACTCGCTCATAGAACGTTGTGCAAAACGTGGCGTTTACAGGTTGAACCAAAGCTCGCCCGATACTCTACAGCTCATGCTTTGCTTCTGTGACGACGAAGGTGAAACGCTTTCAAGCAATAATAGCACAGAAGATAAGTCATTATCCTTATTTTAATATAAAGTAATCCTTGTTAATTTGCTCAATAAGTTAGTATAAGCGTTCAAAAGATACAGATATAAAGATTTAATTAAATAACGTGAGTTAAATTAATTATAAATATTTCCTAATTTGATACTGTCATAAAATTTTTGAGAGGTTTTAGCCCATCAGATATCTATTAAGCCTTAATTTATATACAATTTGTGGATGTGTTTTTTCATATCCATAAATTTATTATTATTCTATAATATTAAACACCGTCTTCTTCCGTATATTCAGTGTTATCTTGTGTGGCTTGTTCTTCGCTTGTACCGGAGTCAAGTTGAGTATCTTTTTTTATGCTTACCTC
>CALGRN010000044.1 GCA_937880835.1 uncultured Prevotella sp.
AGGCATCTACACCCTCACAGGCGTTAAGATGAATGCATCGTTCGAGAGTCTGCCTGCCGGCATCTACATCGTCAACGGCAAGAAGATGGTTAAGAAGTAACGAAACCATTAGGACACGCCTGCATGCGGTGATTATTGGCATGCACGTGACGAATTTCTTTTGTATGCGTGCGTGAGTGATTTCGGGCAGGCACGCGGTGGTTAGGACATTGTTGTTGATTTTAGGAAGGCAAGCGGTGGTTAGGACAGAAACGGGGTCTGTCCGATATCCACAAACCAAGAGACGGACACAATGCACACGAAGTTATTTATTGCAGGCACAAGGGTGTTAAGGACTCGGGCACAAGACAGATATCAATCTCTTATCATTTTACCCTCTCGTGCAAGTGCATTCAACATCGAAAATCTTGCCTCCGGATTTATATGCTCAATTCGTGCGAACAACTCTTTAACGTCATTTCTGTTGGAATCAGACTCATAAGGACACCGCTTTTTCTGTTTTGCATAATTACGAATATCGGCATATTGCGCAATATCCGTCTCATATTCGAGACACAACGGTCGTATAATGGTTATCGGCATTTTTTCCATTTTCAACCTTGCAGGCATAGAATCGAAACGTCCCTGAAAGAAGATATTCATCATGGCTGTGTGCATAATGTCGTCTAAATGGTGTCCGAGAGCAATTTTACTGAATCCCATCTCCTGCGCCAATCTGAACATCTGCTTGCGCCTGTTCCAAGAACAAAGAAAACAAGGCGACTTTCTTTTGTCTGTTGACAAATCGAAATCGGCAGTCATTACATGAAGTTGTATTTCAAAATTGGAGCAGAACTTTTCAATATAACTTATGTCGGTCTCGTAATCTATGTTAGACATTCTTATATGTACTGCCTCTACCTCGAACTTCGGTTTGAATATTTTTTTCCTTTCAGCCATTAACTCCAACAGACACAAAGAATCCTTTCCGCCGGAAAGTCCGACAAGAATCTTATCTCCGTCTTCTATAAGTCCATAATCTTTAAGGGCTTTATTGAAACGGTTACATACTCTTTTCTCAACACTTTTCATATTGTCGGACATCATTCTGCTTTATTTCATGAAAACAAAGTAAACAGCAGCAATAAGGCAGAAGAACGCCGCAATATGATTCCAATGCAAACTCTGATTCCGGAACATTATGTTTGCAACAACTGCAAACACTATAAGGCTTATAACTTCCTGCAACACTTTAAGTTGCACTAATGTAAAAGTACCGCCATTACCTGTAAACCCAATCCTGTTAGCAGGTACTTGACAGCAATACTCGAAAAATGCTATCATCCATGAAAAGATGATAACGCCAATCAGAGGCCAGTGTGAACTGACCCCTGATTGCTGTAATTTTAAATGCCCGTACCAAGCTAAGGTCATAAAGACATTGCTGAGTAAAAGCAGAAATATAGTATATATAATATTCATCTTTTAATCATACGGACTCGCAGATGGCAATATTCATGCACTTGTCAGCTGTTTATCCATATTGGCTGCGGCACGCTTTCCATCGCCCATAGCGAGAATAACGGTAGCACCTCCACGTACAATATCGCCACCTGCATAAATATCACTGCGCGAAGATTGCATATCGTCATTGACCACTATTGTATCCCACTTGCTTAATTCAAGTCCTTCTATATGTTTGGGAGGATTAGCAGACACGCCCACCGCTACAATAACCATATCCGTTTCAAGTGTCTTTGTCTTATCGGGTATTGGCTCGGGGCGACGTCTTCCGCTTGAATCCGGCTCTCCTAACCGCATCTCTTGCAGCACAACAGCTTTCACTGCGCCATTCTCATCGGTTATATATTCCAAAGGATTATGCAGTGTCAGGAATTTAATACCTTCTTCCTTAGCATGCTTTCTCTCATCCATACAAGCGGGCATTTCCTCCTCTGAACGGCGATAAACCAAAGTAACTTCTGCTCCGAGTCGTCTTGCTGTGCAGCAAGAGTCCATTGCAGTATTTCCTCCTCCGACTACGATAACATGCTTGGCAAACTTTAACGGAGTATCCGTATCGGGTTTATCTGCATCCATAAGATTAACTCTTATAAGAAATTCATTAGCCGACATTATGTTTTGAGAGGTTTCTCCCGGAATATTCATAAAGTTGGGAACACCTGCTCCCGTACCTATAAAAATACCTTTGAACCCGCGCTCTTTAAGTTCTTCTACCGTAATCGTCTTTCCTATCATGCAGTCTGTATGAAAGTACACACCCATACTGCGGAGATTTTCTATTTCAACATCCACTATATTGTTGGGAAGTCGGAACTCGGGGATGCCGTATTTAAGGACACCACCTAATTCGTGGAGAGACTCAAAAACATGAATTTCATATCCGTTTATCGCCATATCATTTGCGAAACTAAGACCGGCGGGACCAGAGCCAACGACAGCTATCTTTATTCCGTTTGCAGGTTTCATGTAAGGTTTGGACATATTGCCGCTTTCTCTTTCATAATCGGCAACGAAGCGTTCAAGACTTCCTATTGCAACAGCAGGATGCTTCATCTTGACATGAATACAACTTCCCTCGCATTGATTTTCTTGCGGGCACACTCTGCCGCATACGGCGGGTAGCGATGTGGTTGTTTTAAGTACCTTAGCAGCGGCAAGGAATTGTCCTCGCTCAATGTTTTTTATGAATGCAGGGATGTTATTATTTGCAGGACAACCTTCAACACATGTTGGCTTTGCGCAGTCGAGGCAACGTTTTGCTTCAATCATTGCCATTTCTTTTGTAAAGCCTTTGTTGACTTCTTCCATACGTGTTGTTATGCGATATTCAGGATTCAATACAGGCATTGGAGTGCGTTCGATAGCCATTCTCTCTTTCGGCTTCATGCTTGCACGCAAATCCTTGCGCCACTGTGACTCTCTGTCTAACAAAGTTTCGATAGAGTCATCGGTTGGCTGCACATCCATTATAACCTCAGATAAGGTTTCTTTATTATCGTTCGCGGGGGGGGCGGAATTCGGATTTATTTTCTTGACTTGTTCTGCTCTGCCTGTGCGTATTGAAATCTCATTCCAATCTATCTTAGCTCCGTCGAAATCAGGTCCGTCTATACATGCGAACCTTATCTTACCGTCTATCGTTATGCGGCAAGATCCGCACATTCCTGCACCGTCAACCATTGTGGTATAGAGAGCAACGTTAGTCGGAATATCATATTTCGATGTCAGTTCGCAGCATTGTTTCATCATCTCCGGCGACGCTATGACAAATGCCTTGTCTATTTTCTTATTTGTTATCAGTTTCTCCATACCTTCCGTTATCGTGCCTTTATCGCCGTGGCTTCCGTCTTCCGTCAGGATTATAAGCTCGTCTGATAATTCTTTAATCTTGTCTTCAAAGACTATAACGTCTTTATTGATGCCTGTCATGACGGATAGAACTTTGTTACCATGTGCTTTCAATGCCTTTATCAGCGGAAGCATCGGGGCTATACCTATTCCATTGCCGGCACATATCACTGTTCCGAATTTCTCAATGCGGGTGGGATTTCCCAATGGTCCGAGCACATCGGTCAAGCGGTCTCCCTCGTTAAGTTCACACATCTTGACCGAAGTTTTCCCTGCTTTCTGTACTACGAGTGTTATCATTCCTTTCTTCTCGTCTGCATCGGCGATGGCAAGAGGCATGCGCTCTCCCCTATCTTCGATACGGACAATAACGAAATTTCCTGCTCTGCTGCTCTTGGCAATCTGAGGATTTTCTATCTCGAAAAGATAAATGCTTTCAGAGATTTGCTGTTTAAGTGTAATCTTGTTCATAGTTTAGTGTTGGATTTTTATAATAATTATTATGTTTATATATGCTCTCCGTCGAGAATGTCAAAGCCGCAATACGGAATCAGTGCGTCGGGCACGCGAATGCCTGCCGGTGTCTGGTTGTTTTCCAATATGGTTGCCACGATTCGCGGCAGCGCAAGTGCAGAACCGTTCAGGGTGTGGCAGAGTTCTATCTTCTTATCCTCCGTGCGGCGATAGCGGCATTTCAGTCTGTTGGCTTGATAATTATCGAAGTTTGACACAGACGATACTTCGAGCCATCGTTTCTGCGCCGAACTCCATACTTCGAAGTCGTAGCATATCGCAGAAGTAAAGCTCATGTCGCCGCCACACAATCTGAGTATGCGGTAAGGGAGTTCAAGTTTGCGGCATAGTCCTTCCACATGCGCTATCATCTCGTTGAGACTTTCGCCCGAATGTCCGGGCTTGTCGATGCGCACGAGTTCCACCTTGTCGAACTGATGAAGTCTGTTGAGTCCGCGTACGTCCTTGCCGTAAGATCCTGCTTCGCGTCGGAAGCATGCTGAATATGCGCATCTTTTTATCGGGAGTTCTTTCTCGTCCAATATAACGTCGCGGTAGATGTTAGTAACGGGAATTTCGGCTGTCGGTATAAGATAGAGGTCGTCGGTCTGGGCGTGGTACATCTGCCCTTCTTTGTCGGGCAGCTGTCCAGTAGCATATCCTGAGGTTTGGTTTACCACGAGCGGCGGCTGCACTTCTATGTAGCCCGACCTGCGCGCCTCATCGAGGAAGAATGCTTCGAGCGCGCGCTGAAACCTTGCCATCTTTCCTATATAAACGGGGAAGCCTGCTCCTGTTATTTTCACGCCGAGATCGAAGTCGACAAGATTGAACTTCTTGCACAAGTCCCAGTGGCAGAGTGCATCTTCCGGCAGTTCGGGATTAGTTCCGCCCTCTCTGACTACGACGTTGTCGGCGGCG
>CALGRN010000045.1 GCA_937880835.1 uncultured Prevotella sp.
TTTCAATGCGCTTTCCTCGTATATTTTCAATATCTCTTGTTGACTTGGAGAATTCGGTCGTACATCTTCTATACCGAAGTCAGGATTTACAAACTCTCTCAACATTGCTTTTATGCGAGTGTTTGTCTTTTCGTTTTCTAATATTTTTATTGTTGCCTGTTTACGTTTCTCTGCATTCTGTTTTAATTCTCTACCTAATTCCACGTGTATTTCAGATATATCTCCATATTTTTCCCATATATCCTTTACAACGCGCAAAGTCTCTCCTACTACACCCTCTACTATCGGATTTCTCATTGAATGTTGCTTGAAATGATTTTTCAAATAATCATCTATATCATCAGGAGATGTCCATCGTGTCAAGTCTTCAGCTTCCGAATGTCTGTTGTAAACGACGTAACATGCCAACCATAACGGCAATCCTTTAAAATCTTCCGGACTGGTCTTGTCTGCAAGTTTCTCTCTCACTTCTTTATCTATGGTGTCATCCGCCACACCATTTATGATGTTCTCAATTCTCTTTTTTGTTTTTTCGTCAATATCGTCATATTTCCACAAACTTCCCATTCTCATAAGAGGAAGAAGGCGTTTTATTGCTTTTTCCGAATAACCTCCGTAATCTTTGTTTTCAAGAGCATATTTAGAGAATTTTTCTACAAATATAGTCTTGTCTATCATGTGTTTCTCTGCAAATTTTGCCAAAGCCTTTTCGATCTCAAAAACATCATTAACAGAATAAAGTATATGCCATAAATGCTGTATGTCATCAGTTGAAAGTTTGCCTTTATAATCAGCTTTTGCAAGTCTTGTGTTTATATCATACAATGTCTCACAACAAGGATATTCTTTATCTTCTACATAATTCCAACGGTATTCACCAATGTTTTTCTTACCGATACCGAAAGGTTTGTACCCCAAAAGCTGTTCCTGTTTGATTTTCTTTTTATTTTTAAGCCATTCAAACAGATTGACATAATCATCTTCAGATGTAATAAACTCACTTGTAACATCAACATCCGTCCGCACTTTTCCATCAACTTCCTTTCTGCGTTCATATATTCTGAGATTATTTATAAACTGCCAAAGTCTCAGTTCCTGATACAAAGGATTTGATTTCGGAGTGCATTTAAGTGAAACTTTTTTTATTTCTCCCGTCTCTTTATCCTTATAATAATACTTCTCATACTGACATTCGGCAACACTTCCTTTCTTTGTTTTCAGCGGACGTTGATAGAATATAATATCTTCCACAAACAGTTTGGCGAGATCTCTGTTTTTCATAGACTCTACATGCGCATCATTGCTGCGATACAATTCCTTCACGCATTGCATGTACAATTCGTTGTCATTCAATTCCGGTATAAACTCTTTCTGCTTATTCAATATAAGTTCAAGCTCATCACGATAGAATTTTCTCTCTATCGTATGCACCAGCTTTCCTCTTACTTTCACGCTTGGATTGCTTAATATATTGTGATATATATACGAGCCTACCGTTTTTCCGCTATCGCGAATGTTCGTTTCCGTTCGTTTCTTAACAAGAGTCCAGTCTTCTTCCTTAGGTGTACGTACCTTTATTTTATCATCCCCCTCTTTGTCTTTCTTTATATTTCCGTCTTTATCAAGTTCTGTTGTGACAATCAATTCCACTTCGTCGCCAATCTTTTTAGGTTCAGATATGGCTGTTATTTTCTGACTGTATCCTCCGGTATAAGTAACTTCATACCATTTATAGCCTGATTTCTTTTTGTTCTCACCAATATTCTCTACTTTCTCAACCTGCAATATCTTATACTCTTCACGTTTGTTCTCCTGCGTTTCTTCATTCTCTCCGCGTAGCTGATAATATCCTCTTTTGGCATTGAAATTAAGAATTATCCATGCAAGTTCTTCCTTCGTGACGGCTTTTGTCAGTGCTTTTTCGCGCAAATAGTATATCGTCCAGTCGTAAGGTATTTTCTTTCCGTCGGCAAGCATATCGGGATGATTTTCTCTGAAATCTTCTATCATCTCTTCAAAAGAACTGAGGAAAGAGAAGACTCTTTTACCTTGATTATCTGTATGATATGCTATCAGAGGTTCTTTTCTTTTTTCGGAGTCTTCGGGCTTGATTTCTTTAAATTTGCCAAAACGATTTTCAAAGTCTATTCCGGACTTAAATTCAGAAGGCAGAAATCCCATGACATTTAGCACACGCAGCAGTCTTTCGCGTCGCAGCTTGGCTCTTTCAATAAGCCTGCGTGTACTTCTGAAATCGGTTCTGTAAGATGCCGGCGACTTCAAATTTCCTTTTTCATAATCGCCTATTGTTGCAGCGTCCATCGGTATTATACGGCTTCCCGCATTTACTATTTCCTTACTGTCGTCATCTATCAATGCCCAACCAATACTGTTAGTTCCTAAATCAAGTCCGAGTATATTTCTCATAGTTGCAATGTTTTCAGTTATAATATCCGCAAATATAACAAATTATTTGCTAAAAATTTGCGTATATGGAATAAAAATACTTTCTTTGCAATATATTTTAGCTAATCACAATAAGGATTATTCCGTTGTGAAAACAATCAGGACGGGGTGACTCGTCCTTTTTTATTAGAGTTATAAGTCGTTTATTTTAATATATCGAATATGAAATACGCTGATTATATAGAACAGATAGAGATAGAATCGCTTTGGAGCGGACAAAGACATGTGGTCTGGAATCTTGATAAGAAGGTCAATATTCTAAGCGGTGTTAACGGAGTTGGAAAGAGTACGATACTCAACAAGGTGGTAAAGTACATCTCGGCAGACGGAAAACTGTCGAGCAACGGGCTTAAAGGAGTGAGCATAAAGGTTTATCCGGAAGACGCTACCTGCATACGTTTCGATGTAATACGTTCATTCGACCGTCCTCTTATCAATTCGGATGCGGTGATGAAGATGGATTTGAGCCTCGCAACCGAATTGGATTGGCAGCTGTTTAATCTTCAAAGGAAGTATCTCGACTATCAGGTTAACATCGGCAACCGCATAATAGAAGCTCTCGGAAGCGGTGCTCCCGATGCTGCGGAAAAAGCCCATAAGATTTCTGAACCTAAGAGAATGTTTCAGAATTTCATGGATGAACTGTTTGCAGAGACAGGAAAAAAGATTATAAGAACGGAGAATGAGATACGTTTTTCTCAAATAGGCGAAACGCTTGTACCATACCAACTGTCGAGCGGAGAAAAACAAATACTCGCAATTATGCTTACCGTGCTCGTGGAAGACAACGAACCGCATGTGCTGTTTATGGACGAACCGGAAGTCAGTCTTCATATTGAATGGCAGAAACGTCTTATAGATTTGATAATAGCACTTAACCCGAATGTGCAGATTATACTTACTACGCACTCGCCTGCGGTAATCATGAACGGCTGGATAGACAAGGTTACGGAAGTAAGCGATATAACAGATTAAAACAAACGGCAATGGGCAGAAGGCTTAAAGATAATATATCGTCGCGTTATTTCGAGGCTGCCAACAGGCTCAACTCCAAAAAGTCGAGGCGCAAGATAGTAGCTTATGTGGAGAGTTATGACGATATTTTCTTTTGGAGAACGGTGCTAAGCAAGTATGAAGACAACACGAGATACTTCGAGGTTGTACTGCCCTCGCGCATAAATCTGACGAAAGGAAAGAAGCAGGTGCTTATGAATCTGCTCTCGGAGAACGTGGGCGAGAACATGATAGCGTGCGTAGATGCCGACTACGACTATCTGTTGCAGGGTGTAAATAATATATCTAATACAATAATATCAAACAAATACGTGTTTCATACCTATGTGTATGCAATAGAAAATTATCAATGCTACGCCGAAAGCCTGCATGATGTGTGCGTGGCTGTAACCCTGAACGACCATGCAATATTCGATTTTGAGGATTATATCGAACAGTTTTCGGAAGCCATATTCCCACTTTTCGTGTGGAATATATGGGTTTACCGACGCAACAAATACGGGGAATTTACAATAACCGACTTCAACCGAGTAATAGATATCGGCAACTTCAACATGCAAGACCCTTATTTTGCAATAGAGAAACTACGCCATAAGGTATGGCGAAAGATAAAAATGCTGCAAAAAGCACATCCTGACGCTAAGGAGAGTTACCTCGCATTGAAAGACGAACTGAAACGACTTGGAGTGTCACCGAAGAAAACATATCTGTTCATACAAGGGCATCATCTTTTCGACTGTGTTGTAGTGCCGATACTAAAAAAAGTATGCAACATTCTGATACGTGAGCGAGAGCATGAGATTTACAAGAATGCCGCACACAGTACGCAACGCAACAACGAACTGTCAAGCTATTCAAACAGTTTGGAAGATATACCTTCGATGCTTAAAAGGAATATGGGATACATCTATTCCGAACAATTCGTAAGATTAAGAACCGATATAGAAAACTTTCTTAATGTCAGTACCGACTCTGCTCCGGAAAGCGTATAGCATAATGATTTTTATCTGTTAAAAAAACGAAGAAACAGCTCTGAAAAAGTGATTTTTGTGCTTTTCCAGAGCTGTTTTTTTATTTCCGAAATGCAATACAATAGATATTGGCTTGCAAAAGTTATCCTTTTACAGGCTGAAAGTTATTGTTTTGCATTGCAAAAGGATAGCTTTTAGAATGCAATTTGCAATGTACTGAAAATCAATATCATACGGAGTCAATATCTTTTTAGTTACATCAATGTGGTAACAGTGTGTTTTGTTATGCTGATTTTCATCAGCATAAGCCTTCGTTTAATGCTAAAATCGCTTATATAAAAACTGCTTTATTCGCACTTTTAAAATATATAAAAAACGTAGTTTAACACATTGTCCGTTATCACTATAAAACATTATAAAGCAGTAGTATTAACATGAGTTCTACTAATTATACTATGTGTTTGGGTTAAAA
Source organism: uncultured Prevotella sp. (assembly GCA_937880835.1). Lineage (GTDB taxonomy): Bacteria > Bacteroidota > Bacteroidia > Bacteroidales > Bacteroidaceae > Prevotella. Next base: position 4,924 of record CALGRN010000045.1, read on the forward strand.
CAATAAATGCAAATGCGCAAGGCTATACGGACAAGTACTGAATAATATGTACATGCGCATGGTTATAAATTCGGACAGACACATAATCAGTCCCTACCATGTTGATTGTTCGTAGGGACAGACCCTGTGTCTGTCCGAAAATTACATGCATAATATTATATAATGATAATCATAAATAAAGCAAATCACAAATATTATTAACTCTCCATTAATACGCCGATTGCCAAAATATTAAATGGTATATATCTTCTTTCTGAAAAGATGTACTATCGTTTTGTAAGAATTGATAAGATGTACAGCTTAAACGGTTATACTTAAACCAATCGAACGAATTTCATCTTAATCACGTCTATATTGATATTTTTCTGCCAAAATAGCAGTTATATGAAATAAAATATGTAATTTTGTCAACTAAATGAATACTTCTGAACTGCAAAAAATAAAACAACGTTACAATATCGTGGGCAACTGCGATGCACTTAACCGTGCGCTTGACGTGGCACTGCAAGTAGCACCTACCGACCTTTCGGTGCTTATTGTGGGCGAAAGCGGTGTAGGAAAGGAAATCATTCCGCACATAATACACGACAATTCGCCTCGCAAACGTGAGAAATACTTTGCTATCAACTGCGGTTCAATACCGGAAGGAACTATCGACAGTGAACTTTTCGGGCACGAGAAGGGTTCTTTCACGGGTGCGATAGGCGAAAGCGAAGGTTATTTCGGAATAGCAAACAAAGGCACGATATTCCTCGATGAGGTGGGCGAACTGCCTATGGCGACGCAAGCGCGCTTGCTTCGTGTGCTCGAAACGGGCGAATATATAAGAGTGGGAGGACAGAACATAAGGAAAACGGATGTGCGTATCGTTGCAGCAACTAACGTAAACATGCGCAAGGCAATAAGCGAAGGACGCTTCCGCGAAGACCTTTTCTATCGCCTTAACACCATTCCAATACAGATGCCTCCGTTGCGCGACAGAGGAGAAGACATCGTTTTGCTGTTCCGTTTGTTTGCAATGCAGATGGCAGAGAAATACCGCATCCCCAAGATAACATTGACGGAAGATGCGAAAATGATACTCAAAAAGTATAAATGGCCCGGAAACGTAAGACAGTTGAAGAACATAACGGAACAGATGTCGATACTTTGCGAGAGCAGGGAGATAAACACGGAAATGCTGTTGAAATATATTCCTGCCGACCCGGAAAGCACTCAGCTGACAACTATCAACACAGAAGGAAGCCATTCGTATGAGAACGAAAGAGAAATACTGTACAAGATATTGTATGAATTGCGCGGAAACATCAGCGACCTGCGACGCGAAATGAACGGGTTGCGCAAGCAGATGGATGATGCACAGGCAATAGGAGGAATGGCAAAATATGCAAATCATATAACATCTTTTGACGCATCGAACCTTCCGGCAACGATTCCTCACGTCAAACAGGCAATAAACAAGATGCAGGCAGAAGAGGTGGAAGCGGAAGAAATATCTGAAACCGAGACTCTGAACCTAAGCAGTCTGGGGCGGCAAATGGTGGAAAAGGCGTTGGAAAGGAACGGCGGAAACCGCAAAAAAGCAGCTCTGGAACTCGGAATTTCTGACAGGACACTATACAGAAGAATAAAACAATACGGTTTGGAGTAATCTTAAAACTCTGAGAAAACGGATAAAGCGGATAATATGACGGCAGGTAAAACGAAATCGAAGATGAAAAAGGGCGTGGCATCAAAAGCCATGTCAACGCTTGGATTATGCATGCTTCTGTCTGTTTCTGCATTGCTTTTCATCATCACATCGTGTTCCGTACAATACAGACTCAATGGTGCGAGCATAGATTACAATAAGACAAAGACCATTGAAATAGCGGAATTTCCAATACGTTCAAGCTATGTATGGGGACCTATGGGGTCTATCTTCAACAACAGACTAAAAGATGTTTTTGCCAATAACACTCGTCTTGTGCAGGTGAGAAATAACGGCGACATGAAGATAGAAGGCGAGATAACGCAATATCAGCAACGTAACAAAGCGGTATCAAGCGAAGGATATTCGGCACAAACGGAACTTTCAATGACTGTGAATGTACGTTTTACTAACAATGCAAACCACAGCGAGGACTTTGAAAGACAGTTTACGGCAACTTCTACATACGAGACTACGCAGTCGCTGAACTCTGTACAGGAAGAATTGGTGACACAAATGGTCAAGGATATAACAGATCAGATATTCAATGCAACAGTAGCAAACTGGTAAATAATATGGATTTAACACAACTGATAAAGCACCCGGAGAATATGAACAAAGAAACTTTGTACGACCTGCGAAGTCTCATTGCGCTTCATCCGTATTATCAGACGGCGCGTTTGCTTATGCTGCAAAACCTTTATATATTGCATGATCCTACCTTCGATGAAGAACTGCGTCAGGCAGCAATATATCTGACAGACAGAAAGGTAATATTCAATCTCGTGGAAGCGGCACACTATAAACTGCGCAACAACGTGAAAACTGCCGACAGAAATGCAGACAACGAGAGCATAGAAAACCGTACTGTATCGCTTATAGACACATTCCTCGACTCTATTCCCAGTGAAGCAGAGACTGACAAGAACGATAAACGTAAGCCTACACCAGCTGATGCAGCAGTAGATTATGTTGCATATCTGCTGGAAACGGAAAGCGAAAAAGACTCGGAAAGGGACAACGGAATACCGGAAATGAAAGGTCAAAGCCTGATAGACACGTTTATAAACAAAGAAGGAGGACGCATTGAGCTTAAAGAAACACCGGAATATGTGCCGCAAATAGAAGAAAACGAAAATGAAGAAGAAAAAGAACCGGACGACGGTTATTTTACCGAGACATTGGCAAGGATTTACATCAAACAGGGCAGATATTCAAAGGCTTTGGAAATTATTAAGCGTTTAAATTTGAATTATCCAAAAAAAAATGCTTACTTTGCAGACCAAATTCGTTTCTTGGAGAAATTGATAATAAACAATAAAAATAAATAATAGAAAAATGGGACTTTACACTTTATTTGTAATTCTAATTGTAATTGCGTCACTGCTGATGGTTTTCATCGTGCTTATTCAGGAATCTAAGGGTGGCGGATTATCGTCAAACTTTTCATCATCCAACCAAATCATGGGTGTTCGCAAGACAACTGACTTCATCGAAAAAGCAACTTGGGGGCTTGCAATATCAATGGTTGTGTTCAGTGTTGTATGCGCTTATGTAGCACCAACTGCAACAACGGAAGGAAGTGTTATCGAAAAGGTAGCAACAGACGGCGGAGTAACCAATCCTAACAACGTACAGGGATTTGGTGCAAGTGAACAACAAGCACCGGCAAACAGTCAAGGTGCTGAGCAAGCAACACCATCTAAAGGCTCACAGCCTAAGACTCCGGCAAGTCCTGCTAAATAAAAAACAACAAAAAAGTACGGGATTTATTTGTAAAATAGAAATAAATCTCGTACCTTTGCACCCGCTTTCGAGTGGAAAGTATATAACACGGTGGCTATAGTTCAGTTGGTTAGAGCGTCAGATTGTGGTTCTGAATGTCGTCGGTTCGAATCCGACTAGCCACCCAATCAAGAAACAAGCGGAAGTTCTATATATAGGACTTCCGCTTTTATTTTGTTTCCTATTATCAGAAGAATAAAGATTACAAGCGGAGAATAAACCTCACAAGTAAAGACTAATTATTGACTGAAAGTCGAATAGATGATGTATAGCATCATCTATTCGACTTTTGTAGGGAGTTGATAATAGTTATTAACTTCAATAGGAGAAATTATACTAATAATAAATTACTTTCCTGTTTGCTTTTTTGTGAGATAAAAATGATGTGTCTTATCAAGGAATACAACATAAAAAGTATCATTAACAACATGACCAACAATAACAGATTTTCCATTTACGTGTATTCTTGCCCAATGAGCATCTTCTGGAACATTTGGAGGATATTTAAAGTCTGTCTTATCTGTTGGTGGATAGTCTCCGTATATTGTAAATTTATCCCCATCTATACTGCTTCTTAATGGAGAGCAACAATACCCTTGCAATGTTTCCATTGCCTTGCTAAGCAAGCCTCCATTTTGCCAATCTCTAAATGTAGAACCAAACTTTTGAGTAGTGTCAAGATATTGAAAGGACAACTTAAAATTACCCATACGTTCTGGATCCTTGACACTAGATTTTTTCTTTACAGCAGAGATTGGGCTCTTTACTTTATTGAATGACATTCTATTGCCTTCCTTGTTCTTTTGCGTAAAACTCTTTTGTAAGTAATTTAGAAATAGTATTATGGCAAATATCAGCTTCTCCGCAAGAACCTCTTGCAACTATCCAAGGTGTTTCATGGTGCGTTGCATTTTCAAGCTCAGTCCCACTCCATTTTGAAAGTTCCTCCAAAACATTTGTTAGGATTTCCTGTTGTTCAGATGTAAGTTGTCCAAACTCTGCATCAACATCTATACCTATATCTGAGTATGCAACATCACTATACAAGATTGATTTATCTCTAAGACTATTATAAACATTTCTGCTTACAGGTCCATGCACCCATGCCTCAAACTTGTCTGTTATCAATTCATCTCCGAAATAGGCAAGACAATACGCATCGCAATAGAAAAGCAGTTTTTGCAGTTTCAAATGCGACATAGAACCATAATGTTTTAAGATATAGTTCGACAACACTATAGAATCTATTTTTCCTAAATGCTTTGTTGCTTTCATATACAATTACTTGTTTATTATGCCTGTCAAAGTTACTATGAAATGCTTTATATTCAAAGTCTTTACTATGAGTTTAACATTCTCGAGGTATCTATTTAACTATAATTTAACAAAAATAATTTATCTTTATAATATAGATAAATTATTTGCATCATTTATTCTCTTTTCTCAAATGTCCCATCTACGATCTTTTTATTATCTTTTTCTATATTTTCTGTCAATTTATTTAATTTTCTATATTTTTACACAAACATGTACTGCAAGCCGTAC
>CALGRN010000046.1 GCA_937880835.1 uncultured Prevotella sp.
AAAACCTATCCTTTCGCAACGCAAAACAATAACTTTTGAAAAGCGTTTTGCAAACAGGTCGTTTCCAACGTAAATGTTATTCATACGGAAAAGCAATCGTCCGCAGTTCAAATAAAAACATTGTTTTCTTTGGTTTTCACGCAATTTGCAGTAACTTTGCAGCATATATTCAAATCTGAAATAAAGAAATGTCATTAAAATGCGGTATCGTAGGGCTTCCCAATGTGGGCAAGTCAACTCTTTTCAACTGCCTTTCGAGCGCAAAAGCGCAGGCAGCCAACTTTCCTTTTTGTACCATAGAACCTAACGTTGGCGTTATAACAGTGCCCGACGAACGGCTTACCAAACTTGCCGAGTTGGTTCATCCGGGACGCATCGTGCCTGCTACTTGCGAGATAGTGGATATAGCCGGACTCGTGAAAGGAGCTTCCAAAGGCGAAGGATTGGGCAATAAGTTTCTTGGAAACATACGAGAGACGGATGCTATCATACACGTGTTGAGATGCTTCGACGATGATAATGTGGTAAGAGAGGGTGGTGCTGACGTCGATCCGATAGCAGATAAGGAGATAATAGATACCGAATTGCAACTCAAAGACCTTGAAACGATAGAGGGACAGCTTGCAAAACACAAGAAAACAGCTGCTGCCGGAAACAAAGAATCAAAGATTGCCGTAACGGTGCTTGAAGCCTATAAGAACGCGTTGGACAAGGGACTGAACGCACGCACGGTCAGTTTCGAGAGCAAAGAAGAGTGCAAGTTTGCACACGATTTGTTTCTGCTGACCGCAAAACCGGTGCTTTACGTGTGCAATGTGGATGAGTCAAGCGCGAAAACAGGCAATGAATACTGTCGCGAAGTAGAAACAGTTGCCGCCCGCGAAGGTGCGGAAATGCTCATAATAGCGGCAAAGACAGAGGAGGACATCGCTTCTCTTGAAACGTATGAAGACAAGCAAATGTTTCTTGATGAACTCGGATTGGAAGAGAGTGGCGTTAACAGACTGATAAAAAAAGCATACTCTCTGCTCGATTTGGAAACATTCATAACAGCCGGAGAAATGGAAGTCAAGGCGTGGACGTATCACAAAGGATGGAAAGCACCGCAATGCGCAGGTGTCATACATACTGATTTCGAGAAAGGTTTCATACGCGCCGAAGTGATAAAATATGACGACTATATCAAATACGGAAGTGAAGCTGCGGTGCGCGATGCGGGAAAAATGGGCATCGAAGGCAAAGAATATGTCGTTCAAGACGGTGATATAATGCACTTCCGCTTCAATGTCTGATGTGCCGGACAGCTTTTAAGGCATATTATAACAATAACCGATAAAACAAGAAAACAATGCTCAACGAACTTCTTTACATCATATGGAATCCGAGCGATGAGATATTTCACATCGGAAACTTTGCAATACGGTGGTATGCCATGTGCTGGCTTGTAGGATTGATACTCGGATATTATATAGTGAAATATCTGTACAAGCATCAGAAAATAAAGCCCGAACTGTTTGAACCGCTATTCATCTACTGTTTCTTAGGCATACTCATAGGCGCTCGTTTGGGTCATTGTCTGTTCTATGATCCGGGCTATTTCCTTTCAAGTTGGCAACATGTGGTGGAGATGATAATACCTATCAGGTTTGAAGAGAACGGAGATTGGCACTTCATGGGATATGCCGGGCTTGCAAGTCACGGTGGTGCTGTCGGTCTTATTGCTGCTCTTTGGTTGTATAGTCGCAACATGCGCATCGGCTTTTGGACGGTAATGGACAACATCGGAATAGCAACTCCCGTAACGGCGTGCTTCATTCGTATCGGAAATCTTATGAACTCGGAGATTGTCGGTAAGGTTACCGATGTGCCTTGGGCATTCATCTTTCAGAATGCAGAACCGCATTTTGCTCTCCACCCACGTCATCCGGGACAACTATATGAGGCAATCGCCTATGCAATATTCTTCTTTGTGATGTGGTATTTCTATCGTCGCAGCCCTCAAAAAGCAGGAACGGGCTTCTTCATAGGCTTATGTATGACCCTGATATTTACATTCCGGTTCTTCATTGAATATACTAAGGAGATACAAGTGTCATTCGAAGCCGGCATGCCGTTAGACATGGGACAACTTCTCAGCATTCCTTTTATCATTATAGGTATAGCTTGTATGGTAGGCGGAAAATGGATGAAGCGGCTTGATCCCGTTAAATAAAGAATAGGGGAGGGCTGCTTTCGGAACACAGCTTGCAACTTACCTACATGCAGATTTACATCTCTTGCATGAACAGATATTACAAACGAAATGCGCTTATGACAGTTTATGAACCGTCATAAGCGCATTTCGTTTAGACAGATATTGCTTTTCAGTTACCTATATAGCTTTTTAATGCGTCCACATATTTCTCAAATGCTTCCGTTCCGGCAGGTGTTATACGACATATCGTGCATGGTTTCTTTCCTTTGAAAGTCTTCTCCACCGTCACATAACCTGCTTTCGAGAGTTTGTCTATCTGCACACTGAGATTACCGGAAGTAGCTCCTGTCTTATCACGAATATAGACAAAGTCTGCTTCTTCGACGCTTATCAGGATAGACATCACAGCCAAACGCAACTCGCTGTGCAGTAAAGTATCCAACGGCTTAAACACAATCACCTCCTGTTTTTAATCAATATAATCAATCCGGGCATAACTAATCCGACCAAAGATGCAGCTGCCATCACCAACATTTGATAAGCTCCGTCAGCAAGAAACGACCCTACGAAACCGCAGAAGCCGGACAATATGCCGCAAACAACAATCAGTTTGCTGCGCAGAACAAAGCCCGTTATGGTGGAACACAGACCGAACATCAGTATTATTACAGCCGTCATAGGAAACAGATATGCTGTATCGGATTGGACATATTGCGTTCTGAGAAATCCTATAACAAGAGAGAGAATAGTTCCAAGTGAACATGTGAATATACCGAACGACAACCATATAAAGCCCGCTATTTTGTCAATGAAAGTCTTCGGACGAGGAATTGCATTCAGTTTCTTTCCCAAAAGATATGAGAGAATATAGCCCGCAACCCACATTACAAGCCACAACCAATTCCATACAGGACCTCCGTAATGCATCCAAAGATGCCCGACAAGCAGCGCGGTTACTGTTACGAGTACACCCCAGAGTATGAAATGCGCTCCCGATTCGTTTGTGGCGTCGCGCCTGCTTTGCTCTATCGACTTCCTGATTATTTCAAGACTGCGCTCAGCAGTCATTCCATTGTTCTGCTCCATGATTATTATGTTTTATCATTTAAAATTTATTCGACATCCTATATCACTTTATCATTATCTGATTTTTATCCAGTTTATCCACCTTTATTCTTATTTCCTGCCCATCTTCGCGCACATCCACGTTCATCATACCTACGTATTCAGTGGGTAATCCGTCAACCATGTCGGGCGATTTATTGTCGTTTGAATCGTGAAGAACATAGAAAGAAATCTTTCCTTCGGGCACATTTTTAAGCTCTACTACGCACTCTCCTGCCACAGCTTGCACCATTGCATACTGTCCGCTCTGCGTTGCAACAAGCACTTTGCCACTGTCCGACGGCACGTTTT
>CALGRN010000047.1 GCA_937880835.1 uncultured Prevotella sp.
CCGCGTTGTAGGTGAGGTGCTCGGTAAGTACCACCCACATGGCGACTCTTCTGTATATGGCGCTCTCGTGCGTCTGGCACAGGATTGGAATATGCGTTATACCCTTGTTGACGGTCAGGGTAACTTCGGTTCCGTCGATGGCGACTCAGCAGCTGCCATGCGTTACACCGAGTGCCGACTCTCAAAGATGGGTGAGCACATCATGGACGACATCAAGAAGGACACTGTTGACATGTCCCTCAACTTCGACGATACGCTCTATGAGCCAACCGTGATGCCAACGAAGATCCCTAACCTCCTTGTAAACGGTGGTAACGGTATCGCTGTAGGTATGGCAACAAACATGCCTACCCACAACCTCAACGAAGTAATCGACGGATGCTGTGCTTACATCGACAACCCAGACATCGACACAGATGGTCTCATGCAGTACATCAAGGCTCCAGACTTCCCTACAGGCGGTTACATCTACGGTCTTGGTGGTGTTAAGGATGCTTACGAGACTGGTCGCGGCCGTATCATCATGCGTGCAAAGGCAGAGATCGAGTCAGATGACAGCCACGACAAGATTGTTGTTACCGAGATTCCTTACGGCGTAAACAAGGCACAGCTCATCGAGAACATCGCAGAACTCGTTAAGGAAGGTAAGCTTGACGGCATCTCTAATGCTAACGACGAGTCTGGTCGTCAGGGTATGCGTATCGTTGTAGATGTTAAGCGTGATGCCAACGCAAACGTAATACTTAACAAGCTGTTTAAGATGACTGCCCTTCAAAGTTCATTCTCCGTGAATTGCATTGCTTTGGTTAACGGACGTCCGAGAATGCTTACTCTTAAAGAATGTGTTAAATATTTTGTTGAACACAGGCATGATGTTACAATACGTCGCACGAAGTTTGACTTGAAGAAAGCGCAAGAACGTGCACATATTCTCGAAGGACTTATAATAGCATGCGACAATATTGACGAGGTCGTGCGTATCATTCGTGCAAGCAAGACACCGGCTGAAGCACAGGATAATCTTAAAAAACGTTTTGAACTTGACGAACTTCAAAGTAAAGCTATCGTTGATATGCGTCTCAGCCAGTTGACCGGTTTGCGTATGGAACAGCTTCACGCAGAATTTGAAGAGCTTGAAAAAACAATCTCTTATTTGCAAAACATACTTGATGATCCTGAACTTTGTAAGAAAGTTATGAAAGAAGAACTCATCGAAGTTAAAGAGAAATACGGTGATGAAAGACGTACGGAGATAATACCGGCAGAGCATGAATTCAATGCAGAAGATTTCTATCCGAATGATCCTGTAGTTATAACAGTGAGTCATCTTGGCTACATCAAGCGCACAGCATTAAGCGAATTCAGAGAGCAAGCACGTGGAGGAGTCGGCAGTAAGGGTGCTAATACTCGCGAACAGGACTTCACCGAATATATATATCCGGCTACAATGCACCAGACAATGTTGTTTTTTACAAAGAAGGGACGTTGCTATTGGCTTAAATGTTATGAAATACCGGAAGGTGACAAGACTTCTAAGGGACGCGCAATACAAAACATGCTCAACATAGATGCAGATGATGCGGTTAACGCTTTCTTGAGATTGAGAGGACGAGGATTAAGTGACGAAGACTTCATTAATTCTCATTATGTTGTGTTTGCAACAAAGAACGGTATTGTAAAGAAAACCTGCTTGGAGGCTTATTCGCGTCCTCGTGCAAACGGAGTGATTGCTATAAACATCATGGAAGACGATGAAGTTGTAGATGTTCGTCTTACAAATGGAAGCAATGAGTTGATTATGGCTAACCGAAATGGAAGGGCTGTAAGATTTGACGAGAATGCAATAAGACCAATGGGACGTACTGCAACCGGTGTCAGAGGTATGCGCCTTGACGCTGATGACGATGCTGTTGTAGGAATGATTGTTGTAAACGATTCTGAAACCGAATCGGTTCTGGTGGTAAGTGAGAACGGATATGGAAAACGTTCGCAAGTAGAAGACTACCGCAAAACAAATCGTGGGGGTAAAGGAGTGAAGACTTTGAGCATAACGGAGAAGACCGGACGACTTGTAGCAATAAAGAATGTGACAGACGAAAACGATCTTATGATTATAAATAAGAGCGGTATCACAATCCGACTTGCAATGGCTGATGTTCGCATTATGGGACGTGCAACACAAGGTGTGCGACTTATAAACCTTACAAAGAAGAACGATGTTATAGCAGGAGTATGCAAAGTAATGAATACGGAGCTTGAATCTCAGATAGAAGAAGAAAACAGAAATCAAATAACAAAAGCAAACGAGTCGGAAGATAACAGTTCGCAGACTCTTGAAGAAAGTTCTGTTCAGAATGCAGATGTTGCAGACTTTGATGATAACAATAAAGAAGAATAAACCTTTTAAAATTATAAATTTATGAGAAAATTAATTATTTTGGCATTGATTGCACTTGGTACATCAACAGCCTTTGCAGGTGACAGCGATGCTCTTAAAGCAATTATGAAGGCAAAAAGTTATGCGGAGGCTGAAAGTCTCTTGAAAAATAGCTTGTCACAACTTGCAGGAAACGAAGAGAAAGCTAAGGCTTACAACAAACTTGTTGATTTGGCTATGGCTGATTTCAACAAGATTCTGCAGGTAGAACTGTCGAATGAGAATATGAAACAGACGGGAAATAGTGCCAATGTTCAACCTTATGACACTGTGGCTCTATATAATTCTCTTGATAACGCATATACGGCTGCTGCCGAATGCGATAAATATGATCAGATGCCTAATGAAAAGGGAAAGATTAAATCTAAGTACAGAACGTCAAATTCTGCACGTTTATTCCCGATAAGATACCAACTTATAAACGGTGGTATATATTATCAAGGTAAGGGTGATGATAAAAACGCATATAAGTTTCTTGCAAATTATGTGGAAACAGCGGAGCTTCCTTTGTTCACAGGAGTTGACAACAGCGCAGACTCAAATATTTCCAACATAGCGTATTATGCTACAATTTATGCATTCCAAGCAGGCGACTTCAAGAAAGCAGAGAAGTATGTAGAGATTGCAGCAAAAGATCCTGAAAAGGGAAAAGAAGCCTCAAACATGCGTCTTGGAATTATGCAGGCACAATTAAAGTCACACGCCGATTCCTTGAATTATATCGACAAGTTGAAAGTTCTTTATGCGCAAGAGCCGTCTAATGATGTAGTTCTCGGTACGTTGGCAGATATGTATTCTGCAATGAAGAACGAAGCCGAACTTGAAAAGATGATTTCCGGAGTGCTCAGTTCTAATCCGAACAACACTATGGCACTTATGATAAAGGGAAGAAGTGATATGTATAAGGATAAATACGATGAGGCTATCGCTTCTTTCAAGAAAGCTGTTGAAATCAAGCAGGATAATCCTCAGCTTTACACTTATTTAGGTTTCTGTCTCAATAATAAGGCTCAGATAGCGAGAGACAGAGTTGCAAGAAACGGAAAAGCTTTATCGGCAGCTGAGGAACAGATAAAAAATGTTTATAAGGAAAGCATAACCTACTTGGAGAAAGCAAAAGAATTAGATCCGGGACGTGAGAAAGCCAACTGGGCTTATCCTTTGTATCAGGCATACTATATGGTATATGGAGCAGATGATGCAAGGACAAAGGAAGCTGAAGCTCTCACAAAAAGATAAACACGTTTCATTGTATGGACGGATATTATGTCTGTCCATACAATGATTGTTTGTTTTAATTCCGCTTTCGGCATCATCCGAAAACTTGATAAATATCAAGAACTTTCATGCTATATGATTATGTCATACATATAACAGTTTACATAAACTGTGTATGACAGACTTATTATAGCCGTGCAATATATATTGTTTTGTTCTCTAAAAGCTATTGTTTTACACGTCAAAACGATAACTTTCGCAATGCAAAACAACAGCTTTTGGAAAGCAGTTTGTAACAGCTTGATACACAAGATGATAATGATGTAGCTTTCTCTGCATGACAGAAATAGACAGTATTCATGTCTTAAAGAACATAAGCAGCGGGATTATTTGATTTTATTTAAGTCGCCGACCGTTGTTATTCTGATATATGCAACCGACATAAGTTGCAGTTTTTTATACTGAACCAAATATACTTATCTGGCATTTTTACAGTTTATGCGTTATGTTTTTACCTTGATAATAGTTTTATTTTCGTGCATGGAGAACTTTGCACTAGCTAAAAACATGACTTATAAAGATGCCAAGAAACTTGCTAAATACTGGAATGGCAGAATTGATAAGTCATTAATTAAACTAAGCAATATCCCTTCTTCCGATTCATTGGCGTTTTACAGGACGGAAGTCGAAATAGTAAGAGCCGGTATAGAGTGTGATTACTACGACCGAGTTAAAAATAAATACGGCGAGGAAAAACTTAAATACAGGGAAAAGAACGTTGAACGCATCTCGTATATGCGCCAGCACATAATAGACGCAGGACTTTATTGTTACAGGCATAAACTAATACAAGAGGCTTTGGACGATTTCATACTGTATCTGGAAAGTTCCAAATCCGGTATGTTTGAGGATGTGGCTGCCATTCATAAAGAAGACATTTCAAGCGTGGCTTATTATATCAGTGTGATATACTATAACAATAATAATTATAAAAAGGCAGACATATATGCCGACATTGCGATAAGAGACAGCAGCATAGCTAAAAATGCCGCCGAAATAAAAGCTCTGTGCATGAAAGCGCAGATGAAGACTGCGCAAGACTCTGCCAAATATCTTGCGGTTGTAAAGGCATTGCGTGAAAATGATGTTAAGAGTGATGAATACTTCTCTTGGCTTATGGAATATTATGATGAACCGGCACACCGCTCCGAACTTAAATCATTTGCCGAAGAAGAGATAAAAAGAAATCCGGACAACAAACTGGCTTGGATATTGAAAGGTGAGGCTGCAATGAACGAGCAGAAATGGGACGAAGCGATAGAGTCTTACAAACATTCGGTGTCAATAGACTCTACACAAGTGGCAGCTCTATATAATATAGGTGTATGTCTTAATGCTAAGGCGCAGGCAATGAATAATGATTTGAAAAACGAAAAGGGGAAACTTTCTCGCGAAAACGCCAAGCTTGTTTTAGGTGTTTTTGAAGAATCTGAATTTTATTTGGAAAGAGTCAAGAGGCTTGACCCATATAGGAATAAAGTAGATTGGGTTAAACCGTTATATCAAGTTTATTACATATTGGGAGAAAAAAAGAAAGCAGAAGGACTTGCTCCTTTGGTAACGGGATTTGCAAGATAAAGTTTCTGAAATATATTTTATATGAAAAAGATAATGCTACGCATCTTTATCGGTGTTTCTTTATTGATATTATGCCAATTACAATCATTGGCACAGAAAAAACAAATATCACAAGCGCGTGATTATATTAAAAGCGGAAAGGAACTTGAAAAGGCGGAAAAGATGATGTCGGTGTTGTTGAAAGATTCTGCAAACATTAATAATCATAAGATATGGCTTACTCTGTTAAATGCTGTCAAAGGACAATATGAACAAGGAAATGAAAAATTATATCTCCGACAGAAATATGATACAGCTGCCTTTTTTGAATCAACACTGAAAATGTTTCGCATATCAGAAAGTTTCGATTCGATAGAATCAAAACCCGACGGAAAAGGAAGAGTCAGACTGAAATACAGGAAAGAAAATGCGGAATATCTTTCGGGAATGAGGAGAAATCTTTATAACGGAGGAATGTTTTTCGTGAAAAGAAGTGATTATGGAAAAGCTTATGAATTCTACAATAAATATATTGACTGTATTTATCAGCCCTTATTCAAAGGATACGGCTACGACAAAACCGACGAACTGCTCCCTAATGCAGCTTATTGGACAATGTATTGCGGATTTAAAATGAAAGATCCTGCCATGGCACTTAAAAATATAGAGATGGCAATGAAAGATAGCGAGCGAGTAAACTATGTGCTTCAATATCAGGCAAACGCTCTGTTGCAACTTGGAGATACATCCGGTTATATTGGATGTTTGAAGAAAGGTTTTGACAAATATCCTGATTTTCCTTTCTTTTTCCCGCGTTTATTCGAATATTATGCAAAGCACGAGATGCTCGATTCTGCCATGATTGTTTCTGACAAGGCAATAAGCATAGACAGTACTAACGTTGTTTTCCGCCTTGCCAAAAGCACTGTTTTGCTGAATATGGGACGATATGACGAATGCATAGATATATGTATGTCTATCGTTTCAAAAAATGACAGCATTGCCGATGTATATTACAATATAGGTTTGGCATATTTCAATCAGGCAATAGCACTTGACAAGGAAGAACAAAGGAAAAGATCAAAGCAAGCACTCATAAAGAAATTGTATCAGAAGAGCTTACCTCATATGGAGAAATACCGCAAACTTGCACCAAATTTAAAAAACAAATGGGGAGCTGTGCTATATACTATATACCTGAATTTGAATATGGGCAGAGAGTTCGATGAAATAGAAAAGGAAATTAAAGAATAAAAATATTATAATGAATATAGAGTCGATATTGGAAAAAATCGGCATATCTGAACTGAATGAAATGCAAAATGCCTCATGCGATGCAATTTCAAATTCAGACAAAGATGTCGTAATATTATCCCCAACGGGCAGCGGTAAGACTTTGGCTTATCTGCTCCCTTTAATACAGAAAATAGAAAAAGACTCGGAAAATGTACAGGCTATAATAATTGTTCCGGGTAGAGAGCTTGCCATGCAGTCTGCAAAGGTAGTTGAAGACATGAGGTGCGGCTTGCGTTCCATGAGCCTTTACGGAGGAAGAACCGCTATGGATGAACATCGGAAGCTTAGACAAGTGAAACCGCATTTGATATTTTGTACGCCCGGAAGATTGAATGATCATATAGAAAAGTGTAATATTGATATATCATCTGTGAGGTTTTTGGTGATAGACGAGTTTGATAAATGTCTGGAAATGGGTTTTCATGCAGAGATGAGTGCAGCCATAAGAAAGCTTACTAATGTGAGCAGGCGCATTCTGTTATCGGCAACCGACATGGAAGAAATACCGGAATTTGTGAATATCGGTAGGGTTGTGAGAGTGGAATACGGTAATGAAACTGCTGAAATATCTGACCGTGTGAGAATATATAAGGTCAATAGCAAGGAAAAAGATAAATTGGAAACTTTGTCAGAACTATTGAGAAGTTTGGGCGATGAAAGCAGTATTGTTTTCTTAAATTATAGAGAAAGTGTTCTGCGTACTGATGAATATCTGCATAATGAAGGTTTTTATACGAGTTCGTTTCATGGCGGATTGGAACAGAAAGAAAGAGAAGATGCGCTCTATAAATTCAGCAATGGCAGTTCAAACGTGTTTGTCGGTACGGATCTTGCATCAAGAGGCTTGGATATTCCGGATGTAAATAACATTATACTCTATCATTTGCCGGAAAGCAAAGAGAGCTATATTCATCGTGTCGGAAGAACTGCGAGGTGGAAAGCATCAGGTAATGCTTTCTTCATATTAGGTCCGCATGAACAACTTCCTGAATATATCAACTCCGATATTCCTGTATATGATATTCCCGATGTATTGCCCAAACCTTCAAAACCTAAGATGGCAACGCTGTATATAGGCAAAGGAAAGAAAGATAAAATAAGCAAAATGGATATTGTTGGCTTTTTATGTAAAAAAGGAAAACTTGATTCTAATGAGATCGGGCGCATAGATATTATGCCGAGATATTCGTATGTAGCCGTCTCTATTGACAAGCTGAGCCAAGTGCTTAAACTGACAAATGGTGAGAAAATTAAAGGGATTCGGACTATTTTTGAGGAGGTTAGATAAATTTATGCTTAAATATTTGCTCCATTAAAAGAAAAGTGCTAATTTCGCACCACAATATAAAAACATTATTTACACTTAAAAAATATAATACAGATGAAGAAGTACAATTTTAATGCAGGTCCTTCTATGCTTCCCCGCGAAGTGATAGAGAATACTGCAAAACAGATTTTGGATTTCAATGGTAATGGACTTTCTCT
>CALGRN010000048.1 GCA_937880835.1 uncultured Prevotella sp.
GCATTGCAAAACAATAACTTTTGAAATGAAAAAGTAGAACAAGTGGAAAAAGAGAGCAACGTGGATTATCGAAACGGATGTAGAAAACAGAAGCCGTTGTCTGCCTTGTCATCAATAAAAAACAGCCTGTATGCCTATGTAGTGATATGTTTTTAATGTGTCGTTGCAGCTGTTCATAATACATAAACTACTGTATTGCATATCGTTTTTGATGCTTGTTTCCGTTCTTTCCATACATGGCTAAGTTGCGATAGAATGCACTTGTAGAAACAAAACCTGCAATGGTGCTTGCTTCTCTTATGGTCATCTCGGGATTTTTGCTTATAAGATGTTCTGCGTGAGCTACTCGTTTGCGATTTATAAACTCTGCAAACTCATCCCGATTTCCTCGTTCAGTGCTTTCTGTACATAGCGAGTGTTTGTTCCCAACAGGTTTGCAAGGTTGCTCACTCGCAAGTTTGGCGAGCAAAAGAAAGTGGTGTCCTCTGCCAATGAAATTATTCTTTCTGCCAGTTTGTCTTGACGAGGCATGCATTTGTTTATATTTGTGGTCTCCTGTTGAGCGTTAACTTCGGCAGACGCAACGGCTATCATGTCTTCATAGGAGAATACCTGCTTATAGCCGGTATAACCCAAAGCAAACAGAATGATTGTGAACAGCACAAAAGGAACGAATAGCAGCAACGTGGAATTATAAAAGAAATGTTTACCTATGGCATTTGCTGCGAACGAAATCATGCAGGTTATTGCCATGAAAACAAGTATAGAGGTTATGTTGTGAAGTCGTTTGTCATCATTGTCTGCAAAGATTGAGTCAACCATTCTGTTGTATTTGTTCACTTTCATTATGCCCGTTATCAGCGTAATAACAACTCCTACGGCAAAAAGAATCTTTCCTATGTGATGCAAAAGAGCTTGTGCAAGAGTGAGTCCGGACAGTGCTTTGAAAGAATTATTATATAAATAGGTGTCTGTGAACAGCTTTATTTCTTCTTGACTCATAAGCATATAAAGCACTCCCGTTGCTATTCCGAATGCCAAAGGCGGTATTATTATCAATGCGGTTTGCCATTTTTCCACCCTGCCTTCGGTGAGATAGAGCAGATAACGCATGTATAAAGGAAAGACGGCAAGGTTACATGACACGTAAATAGAATCGAAAACAGGCAACAGATACATTGAACGGCTGAAATAAATTATGTGTCCTGCATAAAGCAATGTGGCAGCAAATGTCCAATGAAACAACTGCAAGTGAGCCCCGCGATTACCGTTTTTGAGCAAGTCGAACAGCAACACCACAGTCCAAAAAGCACAGACAATCATCGTGGGAAAGATTATAAGCCAAATCATAAATTAAAATAAAACAGTTTCATAAGGTTAGAAACGCAGAAATATTACGCATCTTTTGTTTTTGTAAATTTAACAAATAATATTCTATTTTATACGATTTCATCGAATAATTTTCAAAAAAGGTGAAGTTCATGTAAATAGTATGATTGAAGATTTTCCGAATTTGCGATATATATTTCCGAATATAGGACATCGTCAGAAACAAATTTTGTTACATTTGCAACGAAAAATATAAATACTCGAAAACTAATATCTAACATTTATAAAATAAGTATTATGAAAAAATTAATGACCCTTTTGTTGGCATTTATGGGATTAACTGCCAACGCTCAGCAAACCGATCAGCTAACAGCAACATTACAGGCAGGCGACCAAACCACCGTTTTCTATGGCATTGAGGCTTTCAAACAGGCAGTAGAAGCATCGCCCGAAGGTGGAGTTATAACGCTTTCGCCGGGAGGATTCAATGTGCCTGAGAAGATTACAAAGTCACTTTCGATCTACGGTGTGGGCTTTGAGACCACCACTCTTACATTAGAATCTAAGACAGAAATGCCGGCTACTACTCTGCATGGCAATCTTGTTATAGGCGATGAGAATATGTCTCCGACGAGTTTCAGCATTGAAGGTGTGAACGTAAGTGGAGAAATTCATACGGCAAAAGTGCTGCAAAGCAACTTTAAAATGGTGAAAACAGCTTGCCAATATATTCGTATAAACGCAGGTTTGAATAACTCTATCATAAGACAGAGTTGCATAAGAGAATATTTAGATGGACGGAATAACATTTCCGACAACTTGCTTGTGCAGAACAGTTATATTTGGTATTTAATTAATTTTGCAATAGACAGCAACGTAAAAGTTGACCATTGCGTGCAAGGAGGACGTGTTTATTATAGTCATGAACCTATGCAATCAGCATTACTATATACCAATTGTTATATAGCCGGCAGACTTGTTGACGGTGCAACTGCATACAACTGCATATTTTTAAGAGATGGATTGAGCAGCCAAGTAGTAAACGGCAACTGCTGGTTTGGCAAATCTCCCCAATCCGTTTATGGAGAAGGAGATGGTAATTATATTGGCTATGATGCTAATTTCAAATATATGCTGCAAGAGCCTGACGTCTATATAGGCAATGATGGCACACAAGTGGGACTGCACGGAGGTGACTATCCGTGGGACAAAATTCCATCGTTGCCACGCATAATAGAAGGAAAAGTGGCTAAAAAGACCACTGCCGACGGTCATCTTAAAGTGACATTGAAAGCCGAAGCAAAGCCTGTCACAGAGTAATAACTCTAAAAAACAAAGCATAATGAAAAGGAAAAACATCATATTATCATGGCTTGCATTGCTCTGTTGCCTTGATGTGGGAGCGCAAAACAAGATTAAGGCTTTCGAATATTGGACAGACAAGAATGCAGAAACAATGGTTTCGGTTGTCGCAAGCGATGGTAATGCTACGCTCGACCTTGATTTCAGCAAAATGGAAACAGGTCTTCACTCGTTATCTTTCCGTGCTTTGGACGATAACAATCGCATTTCTCCGACGATGTATCGTTACTTCCTCGTTACGAAAGCTGCAAACACAGAGGAACGCAAGATAAAACGTTATGAGTATTGGACTGATAAAGACATTGCAACAATGAAAAGTTCAGATGCCGATAACAATGGTGTTGCAGAGCTCGACCTTGATTTCAGCACAATGAAAACAGGTCTTCACTCGCTGTCTTTCCGTGCTTTGGACGATAAGGGAGGTTTTTCGTCAACGATGTATCGTTACTTTCTCGTTACGAAAGCTGCAAACACAGAGGAAAACAAGATAAAAAATTATGAGTACTGGATTGACAAAGATTACTCCGAAATGAAGTCAGTAACAGCCACCGACGGTGTTTTGGAGCTTGATTTGGACATGAGCCGACTGTCAAAAGGTCTGCACACGATTACTTATCGTGCAATAAGCAATCTCGGAAACGTGTCGTCGGCAATGGTAAAATATTTCCTCGTGGCAGGAAACAACAGCTATTCTGACAATCAATTAACTGAATATGAATATTGGATTGACGGCAATCTGGCAGAAAAGAAAACAGTAAAAGCCATGCCGGGAGAAACGGTTATCGACATTGATTTGAGCATGCTTGCAACCGGCATGCATCGATTAGATTATCGAGTTACGGATTTATTCAACCCAAAAAGCGCGGTTTTTAGCAGTTTCTTCGTTGTAAGCGAACCAGCCGAAGAGCCTGCAATGATAACCCGATATGCATATTGGTTCAACAATGGTCCTAACTTTATAGTTGACGTAGAGCCGACAACGTTGCTCAATCTTGACGACATCGAAATCAATCCGAAAGGAAAAATCATTCCACATGAAATATCCTCAGACTATAAATTCGATGTTGCCACAGGATTGGTGCACATGATTGACAACGTAGAATTCGGCATTCGAGTGATTGGAAACAGAGATTTGGGAGTCTTTGCGGCATCACAAACATTCGAGAATATGGAAATTGAGATAGACATTAACCCCGAAGAGCTTAATGAAAACCAAACTGCGACATCGCCGTCGCCTGTAAACGGAGCTATGAAGTCGTACTTCTACAACTGCAATCCGGGTGACAGTATTCTGCTTGAAGTGGCATCTACTGCCACGATAGACCTGTACGATGCCGACGGAAAACGCATTGATTATCGCATGGTAGATAATCCGCAAGGGGCAAATCCGCTTTCGAACATAACCAATACCGATGATGCCAACATACGTTTGCTTACCTTCAAGGCTGCCACCGACAAGGCACAGGCCAAGAGCTGGAAGATCGTCGACGACGGTGAAGAGGGCTTCGTCGACATCGTGCCCGGAGGACTCACGGGCGTGAGCACCAGAACCGCCGGTTGGAACTTCCGCGGCGGCAAGGAGTTCTGCCTCAACCTCTACGACCGCTCCGACCGCAACAGCAAGTGGATCATCGCCGGCAGCCTCAGCACCGGTAGCCTCGCTGCACCGTTTTGCAACCTTATAAAGA
>CALGRN010000049.1 GCA_937880835.1 uncultured Prevotella sp.
AGATTGTCTTGCCCGTTATGATTACATAGGGCTTCGGCATCTTGTCACGCAAGGATGTATTTTCGATCAGGATTTGCTTTATGACAAGCTGCCTAATCTGTATGTACCCTTCGATTACGACACTTTCTTTGCGAGCGATATCGTTTTCGAGATGGTAACTACAAACTGTATAACAGGCTTTCCGGAATATCTTTCGGAAAAGAAAGACAAGAAACGCGTATTGGATATAGTTCGCGCAAGTTGCAGTCTGCCTTATGTGAGCAAGATAGTTATGGTAGATGGCATTCCGATGCTTGACGGAGGAATCGTTGACAGCATTCCTATAATGCGCTCGATAGAGCAGGGGCACGAAACTAATGTTGTGGTTATGACGCGCAACTACGGTTATCGAAACACCGGAAAAGACCATAAGATACCGAGATTTATATATAAGAAGTATCCTCGTTTGCGTGTTGCGTTGAGCCGTAGGATAGATGTTTACAACAAACAGTTGGAACAAATCGAGCAGCTTGAACGTGAAGGAAGAATCATTTGCTTGCGTCCTGAAATAAAAATGGAGGTCGGCAGAATGGAAAAAGATACCGAGAAACTTGAAACTTTATATCAGGAGGGGGTAAGAATAGGAGAAAAATTCATCGCCGAACATATTGTTTGAATATGATGATGTTTTGCTCTTTGTTGTTAAATTGATTTTTATCATGAAATAAAAATACAATAAAAAAGCTCTGAATTATGAATTGAATTCAGAGCTTTTTTATTGTATCTTTGTTCATATAGTTAATTGCAATAAGCTGAAAGCAGTCCTTTTATGTCATGAAAGTTATGTTTTTGCCTTGCAAAAGAATAGCTTTTGCAAGGCAAAACAATAAGTATTGAATTTCAAGAATAACAACATTGTTTATCGATACCGGTAAACTGTTGTTACTACAACATTCAAAGCACGTGCTACACTGCTAATCCGCAACATTATATTAGTGTGCTTTTTTTATCCTCCTATTCAATACTTTTTATATATAAGTATTACTTTGCGTTACTCTCCTTCTATATAATACTTTGGAGACTCGCCGTATTTGTTTGGTTCAGGTTTGCTGTCGAGCAGAGTAAACACGAACACTGTCAAGCCGATAATAAAACTTACAATACCTGATATGATTACCAACGGATTGGTAAACAATTCCAGAACTTCTTCCGGATTAGGATTTGCAAGCTTAGTCATTGAATATAAACCGACAGAAGCGATTATGAACATGAAGGCACATGAAGCAATAAAGTTTGCAACAATCCACCATCCGCTGTGTCCGGTGTCATGTAATCGGCGTGTGGTTAAACCTAATATTAATATTGAAGTTATAAAACGAAGAATATCACCTACAAACGGTGTAAATTCAAATACTAAATATGCGATTAGTACGGCAAGCATAACCCACCAGTATTCTGAACGGCGCGAACGTCCTTTAAAAACAAATAACTTCCCTGTTGCAGCTTTCAATGCCTCAATGAATGTCAACTGCGGTCTTTCGTTTAGATTTTCCATGATAATTAATTTTAAATTTGTTATTTTATTCTTTTATAATTAAAGTTCCTTACGAATGTATATATCTGTCATTATACATTATTATTCCTTTATCTGCCTTTCAGCAAATCGGGTCGCAGACGCATTGTTCTTTCATAGCTTTGCTCTATCTCCCAATCTTTTATTTTTGCCTCATTGCCGCTCAGAAGAATTTCCGGCACTTTCCATCCTTTATATTCTGCCGGGCGTGTATATATGGGAGCAGACAGCATGTCGTCTTGAAAGCAGTCGAAAAGTGCACTCTGCTCATCGCTTATAACGCCCGGAACAAGTCTCACAATGGCATCTGCCATTACGGCAGCGGCAAGCTCTCCTCCTGTCAGAACATAGTCGCCAATGGATATTTCCCTTGTTATCAAGTTTTCTCTTATCCTGTGATCTATTCCTTTATAATGTCCGCAAAGAATTATTATGTTTCCTTTGAGCGACAAATCGTTTGCCACATGCTGATCGAATTGTTCACCGTCGGGCGATGTGAATATTACTTCGTCATACTCTCTTTCTTCTTTAAGAGCCGAGATAGCCCTGTCTATCGGTTCGCATTTCATCACCATTCCTGCGAAACCGCCATAAGGATAGTCGTCAACACGCTTCCATTTGTCA
>CALGRN010000050.1 GCA_937880835.1 uncultured Prevotella sp.
AAAGCAAAGTTATCTGAACGTTTTGCCTGCAACAAAAGGCTCATGCCTTTCTTTGAATAAGAAGTTGAAAGCATTGCCACATATCCCTTTCTGTATATATATCCGTTATCAAAAGAAGGGTCTTGTGTCTTATTTGCATATTCGGCGAGAACACTTAAACCGCCTTTCTGGAAGTTTGCACGAAAGTCAAACGCGTTCACATTCTTCGGTAAATTTAATTTATGTGTAGGGTCTGCGAAGATCTCGTCTTCGCTTGCTTTCTCGTATTTGTTTATCCAAGATGCTCCTAAGGTAAGATAAGTTCCGCTTTCCTGCATGGCTTTCGACCATTGGTCAATGCTCAACTCTACATCAGCACCTGTAACCCAAGAATTGTTATGCGCCCAATAGCGACGTTGCTCTCCGGTAAGCACCTTTAAATTAACGCCTTTGAAAGGCTTTACAACAAGGCGTCCTCCAAGCAAAGAGTTGTCTATACCGAGCGAACGTTCCTCGTAAGTGCGTAGGATGAAACCTGAACCGAACTGCTCATAGAAATTACCAAGAGTAAGTTCGGCGTTTTTCAACTTTCCCTTAACATAGAAAAAAGGAACTCCCCACCCTTTGAAGTCTTTCTCAAAACCGGGCAGAGGATGCTGCAAATACTCGAAACGCAATCCCGCATCAACGTATTTACTCATCACATTCGCATCGACATAAGTATTAGTACGGAAGTCTTCGTTAGAACCGTCAGCTTGCTTACTCGTTGTCGGGATAAGCATATCGCTCTGAACGCTTCCGCTCAGTGTAACGCCATTTCCACCGTTGTCATCCTGTGCATAAGCATTACCTGTGCATATCAGCAATGCTGAAAATAATAATAATGATTTCATCTTATTACTTTTTTCCCACTAATTCTCTTACTTTTTCTATCAATTCTTGTTCTGCACCTTCGGTATAGCCGTTGTGTTTATAAACAATCTTGCCGTTACCATCGACAATAAGCACATAAGGTATCATCTGAATACCCAATGCACGCTTGAATTCGCTGTTAGGATCGAGCAACACTTCATATTCCCAACCGTATTCATCCACCATAGGCTTAACCTTATTTATATTCTGTGCTTGGTCTATTGAAACTGCAATAAGCTTAACACCGGTTTCTTCTTGCCAATCATGATAAACTTCACTTATGGCTTTTAGCTCTCTGTTACAAGGCTTGCACCAAGTTGCGAAGAAGTCAATAATAAATGGTTTACCGTTGTTCGAGAGGGTATCGGTCTTTACAATATTACCGTTAATATCCTTCAATGTTACAGAAGGCAACTGTGCCTTAACTACATTGGAAAACCCAAACAACATCACTGCGAAGCATAAGATAACTTTTTTCATAATTCAAATTTTTATTCTAAACAGATGCAAATATAAAGATAAAAATAATTTTGTAAGCAAATTTCGTAGTTAAAAAACGTTTACAAAACAACGGTATTTCATATAAAACGACCTTGTATAAAACAGAATATATTCAATAAACGCCACTAAAACATTTTCGCAAATATATAAAACCGTTTTACATAAAACACTTAACAATTTGTTTATCAAAAGAATACGAGTATTCATTAGATTAAACAATGACAAAAAATATGAAGAGTATTTTCTCTTTTTCATTACCATACGGTATATTTAAAATTTTACATGATGTCAACAAAAAACGAATAAAAATTACAAATAATAATGACAACACACGTCTTTATTATTTATTAATTTAAAACGTGATTGCAAAGTTAGTCTTTTTATGAGAATATAAAAAACGAGGACATATCAAAATGATACATCCTCGTTCACTATTAACAAATTATGTTATTTTACATCAATAAAATCACTTAATGGTAACTTTCATTGTATTGCTCTTTCCGTCAACATTAACTTTCAGCAGGTAAACACCTTTAAGACCTGATACAGAAAGACTGTTTACGTTACTTGCAGAACGTACGACTGCACCGGAAGTAGAAATCAATTGAACAGAATCAAATGTCTTTGAGAAGTTCAAAAGATTTTCATTTTGGTAAACTCTGAAACCATCCGTATCGAAAGAGAGAAGTCCTTCTACACCTGAAACATCGGTATATGAGAACATTGTGAACGGTGTATAGAACATAGAACCGACCAACGTCATATCTACTTCTTCTGTATAATTACTTCTGAATATTCCTACACGATTATAATTCGGATCACCTTCGCTATAAAGATTACAGAAATGCCAAAGCGGTACATTTTCTTCAGTCAAACGATTTTCACTCCACAAACGCTCATACTTGACAACAATATTGCCACCCTTGTAATCGTATCCGGTTGTGAAAGGAATAATCACTGGAATATTGGTTTCGTTTCCACCGGCATTTAGGGTTATATCTCCTTCATAGACAACAGTCCAATCACCATCCAACATGTGGAGGTTAAAATCTTCATCAATATGGAAATAATTTCTATCCGTGTTCATTATACTGATTCTGACAGGTGTAGTGTAATTGAGCGGATTTTCCTTAGTATCGTAACGTAATTGTAAGCCCGTCAATTTAATATCTGTCTTCTGCATTTCTCTGTCAAGATAAATCACCTGTATATTACTATACTTATCCATAAAACTGAATGGTGGGAACCAACCTGACAATCCCGGTTGTTCTTTATTAACTGTCAACCAATCTTCACCGGAAGAAGAAACAACAACTTCTACTGGTTCTTTCCATTCATTATCATCCGGATAGGTATCACC
>CALGRN010000051.1 GCA_937880835.1 uncultured Prevotella sp.
AAATTGAAGAAGAAATCATCGAAAAGTTCATCTGCCGCCTTTGGCATCGGAGTCTCTGCGATAAGATTGTTCAACGTGTCTGTTGCAGTAGTGTCGGATAACAGAGAATCTTGTGATATACTGTCGTTTGCTGTCGGTTTGTTGTCTGTGCATCCTGTGCCCAAGCATATCGTAAGCACGGACGCAATTACGAATAGGAAAAGACTCTTTCTCATACGTTCTTTATGTTTGGATATTAATCCTTTATCTCTCAAATTTGTGCAAAAGTACAACTTTATTTCGATATATTTTCTATTTTAAGGTAAAAATACTAACTTTGCACAAAAATAATAAAAGAAGGTATGGTGCTTGAACATATTGCATTGTTATTCAGGCGTCAGCCTTTCTTTTCACTTGGTGCAAGCCGTAAGACTTTTCAAACTTAATTATTTATTTATGTTAGATAAAATAGACGAGCTATTAAAAGAAGTAAGCGAATTGTCAGCAAAGAATGCAAATGACATAGAAGCTTTCAGGATTAAATATCTCAGCAAGAAGGGTGAAATAGCTGCCCTGATGGCTGATTTCCGCAATGTTGCTGCCGAGCATAAAAAGACTGTCGGCATGAAAATCAACGAATTGAAACAGAATGCCATTGCAAAAATAAACGAACTTAAAGAACAGTTCGATGCTTCTGATAAAGAAAATGACGACATAGACCTTACAAGAACAGCCTCTCCGATAGAACTTGGAACTCGTCATCCCATTACAATAGTTAAGAATAGCATTATAGAAGTATTTTCACGCATGGGCTTTATTCTTGCCGATGGTTTGGAAGTAGATGACGACAAGCATGTGTTCACCATGCTTAATTTTGCTGCCGACCACCCTGCACGAGATATGCAAGACACATTTTTCATAGAACATAATACAAACGATGTGTCCAAAAACATTGTGCTTAGAAGTCATACGTCGGGGGATCAGGCTCATTATATGGAAAAACATCAGCCTCCCATACGCATAATATGTCCGGGAAGAGTGTTTAGAAACGAAGCTGTAAGTGCTCGCGCTCATTGCTTCTTCCATCAAGTAGAAGGACTTTACATTGACAAGAATGTCAGTTTCACAGACTTAAAACAGGTTTTACTTACATTTGCACGTGAAATGTTCGGGACTGATACAAAGATAAGGCTTCGTCCAAGTTATTTTCCTTTTACAGAACCAAGTGCAGAAATGGATATATCATGCCATATTTGCGGTGGCAAGGGATGTGGTTTCTGCAAACATACCGGCTGGGTTGAGATTCTCGGTTGTGGTATGGTAGATCCTAATGTGCTTGAAGCATGCGGAATAGACAGCACGACCTACACCGGTTATGCATTTGGAATGGGTGTTGAGAGAATAACAAACTTGAAATATAGGGTAAGTGATTTGCGTATGTTTTCAGAGAACGATGTACGCTTCCTCCGCGAATTCGAGGCTGCAAGATAAAACAAATATGAAGATATACGAAAACTACTCCCTCCTTCCCAACAACACTTTCGGCATTGACGCAAAGTGCTGGCAGTTTGTGGAGGTGGAAACAGCACAAGAGGCAGCCGAAAAGCTGCCTTTTATTGTCAAGAGCACAAAGCCTTCGATGGTTATCGGCGGCGGCAGTAACCTGCTGCTCACTCAGGATTACGACGGTATCATCGTGCATTCAGCCATTAAGGGCATATCCGTAATTCTGGATGATCCTGAAGCCATTGGCATCAACCCACCCCTTGTGGGAGAGTCGGAAGGGGTCTTCCTGAAGGCAGGCTCTGGCGAATGCTTTGATGATGTTGTTGCTACCGCAGTATCTCTCGGCTATTACGGCATGGAGAACCTGTCAATCATCCCAGGCGATGTCGGTGCTTCTGCCGTTCAGAACATCGGCGCTTACGGCGTTGAAGCGAAGGACATCATCCATTCCATCGATGCAGTAGAGATTTCCACAGGCAAGAAGGTTACGATAATGAACGACGAGTGCGACTATGCTTACCGTCAGAGTCGTTTCAAGAAGGAATGGAAAGGCAAGTTCTTCATCACTTCCGTAACATACAAGCTCTCGACCGTCTTCACTCCCCACATTGAATACGGAGGAATAAGGAAGGCGCTTGAAGAGCGTGGCATCGAGGAACCTACTGCCCAGGATGTCCGCGACACGATCATCGCCATTCGCAACGCAAAACTTCCCGACCCAAAGGTTCTCGGCAATGGCGGCAGTTTCTTCATGAATCCCGTTGTCAGTCGCGAGAAGTTCGAGCAGTTGCTTGCAGAATATCCTGCAATGCCACATTATTATATAGATGAAGACCACGAGAAGATCCCTGCCGGATGGATGATAGAGCAATGCGGATGGAAGGGAAAGTCATTGGGAAGAGCAGCTGTTCACGACAAGCAGGCACTTGTTCTCGTAAATCTCGGTGGCGCTTCCGGCAGTGAAATCGTTGCGCTTTGCGAAAAGGTGCGCGAGGATGTACTGATGAAATTCGGCATCGACATCCATCCAGAGGTCAACATCATATAAATATTGGAATAGGCAACCTTTATTATCCCACCCAATACTTACAGTCCAAAAACACTTTCCATCTCGGAAAAGTTTTTGGACTGTATTTTGTTTATCCCGTCGCAGAAATTATGCGCACACCTAAATAGCGGTGTGCAAAAGCGGTGCTCATTCTGATTTTTTTTGCGGTTTTTTGGTCATTTTTTAACATTTTTGTCCTATTTATAACATAAAATACTTATTTTTGCATCACGAAAATCGAAAACTAAATCCCTTAGAACAAAACTAAAACTATCTCATGTATAAGAATTTCCTTAAACAATACGAATTCACATCTGTAGAGGACTTCAAGGAGAATCTTGAATTCGTTGTTCCAGACGACTTCAACTTTGCCTACGATGTAATGGATCGTTGGGCAGAAGAATGGCCTGAAGGCAAGGCTATCATCTGGGTTAACGATAAGGGAGATGAGAAAATCGTTACATACGCTCAGCTTAAGAAGGAAACTGACCAGGTTGCCGGATATTTCGCTGACCTCGGAATCAGCAAGGGCGACATGGTGATGCTCATCCTCAAGCGCCGCTATGAGTGGTGGCTTTGTATGCTTGCCCTCCATAAGATTGGTGCTGTAGCTATTCCTGCCACTCACATGCTTACGGAGCACGACATCGTTTACCGCAACAATTGTGCTGATGTGAAGGCAATCATCTGCGTGGGCGAGGAATATGTTCTTGAGCAGATCCAGAAGGCCAAGCCTTACAGTCCATCGCTCGAAACACTGGTAAGTGTTGGTCCTATCG
>CALGRN010000052.1 GCA_937880835.1 uncultured Prevotella sp.
GGTGATAGTGCTTTTTGTATAGGTGCGTCTTCTTTTACAGGCAGATATTCTTCTGTCGGCTGTCCGTAAACAGTGCATGAGGATGAGAATATTATACCCTTGACGCCATTCTTAGGCATAAGTTCAAGAAGATTTATAAGCGACATCAAGTTGTTTCTATAATACATAAGAGGTTTTTCGACACTTTCTCCAACTGCTTTTGAGGCTGCAAAATGTATAATACCTTTTATGTCAGGATATTTTCTGAATAGAGCTTCCGTAGCATCGAAATCCTGTAAGTCAACTTTCTCGAATGCAGGACGTATGTTTGTGATTTTCTCTATGCCGTCTAATACTTCTATATTAGAGTTCGACAAATTGTCTGCTATAATCACATTATAGCCTGCCTGCTGTAATTCTACGGTAGTATGAGAACCGATAAAGCCCGTACCACCAGTCACCAAGATAGTCTGTTTTTTTGTCATTATGTCGTATTTTTTATTATGTAAATATATAAACTAATAGAACTGCAAGCCCGTTCATATAACAAACATAAGCTCTATCAGTTTATATATAACGTCGTATAATGTTGCTTTATTACAATCCGAATAGGTTTTTCAGTCCTCCGTCAACTCCCGAAAAGCCCATGAATGCCAACGACAATAATCCGGCAGTAACCAATACGATAGCCATTCCTTGCATTCCTTTCGGTATTTTCACAAGCGCAAGCTGTTCACGTAGACCTGCAAATATCACCAAAGCAAGCGCAAATCCCAATGCGATTGAGAACGCATAGACTACGCTTTCGAGCAAAGAATAGTCTTTCTGGATAACAAGTATTGCAACACCGAGTACGGCACAGTTGGTCGTTATTAGCGGAAGGAATATGCCGAGAGCCTGATATAGAGCAGGAGAAACCTTCTTCAATATTATCTCAACCATCTGAACCAATGCCGCAATGACAAGAATAAATGCCAATGTCTGCAAATACTGCAATCCTAATGGATTAAGCAGATATATCTGAACAATATATGTTACAATGGTGGCGAGTGTCAATACAAAGGCAACAGCAGCACCCATTCCCAACGATGTCTCTATTTTTTTAGATACGCCTAAGAACGGACATATACCAAGAAACTGAGAAAGAATGATATTGTTTACAAATATCGCTGATACGATGATAAGAAGTATTTCCATGATGAAGCCTCCTGTTATTTCTTAGCGAGTTTGTTGAAAAGCACCATGAGATATCCCAGAACGAGGAACGCGCCCGGTGCCATCACGAAAGCGAGGATACCGTCTCCTGAGATGAATTTCCATCCGAAGATGGAACCGCTTCCGAGGATCT
>CALGRN010000053.1 GCA_937880835.1 uncultured Prevotella sp.
TCTCCGATAGACTCGGTGCTTACGGCTATGGTGGGATTTTCAGGACTTACACCCACCGTTCGGGCTATCAAGGCACGTAAGAAGATATGCCTTGCCAACAAGGAGACACTTGTCGTGGCAGGAGAAATGATATGTGCCCTTGCTCATGAGTATAACGTTCCGATACTACCTGTTGACAGTGAGCACAGTGCAATCTTTCAAAGCATAGTGGGCGAAGGTGACAATAAGATAGAGAAAATATTGCTTACGGCGAGCGGAGGACCTTTCCGCAAGTTGTCGCGCGAACAGATTGAGAGTGTAACTGTTGAAGATGCGCTGAAACATCCCACTTGGGATATGGGTGCAAAGATAACAATCGACAGTGCAACGATGATGAACAAAGGTTTCGAGGTGATTGAAGCAAAATGGCTTTTCGGCATTCCTGCCGATAATATTCAGGTGCTTGTTCATCCGCAGTCGATAGTTCATAGTGCGGTACAGTTTTGCGATGGCAGCGTGAAAGCGCAGTTGGGAGTGCCCGATATGCGTATGCCGATACAGTATGCGTTTTCTTATCCGTCTCGTTTGCCATTGTCAGGAGAAAGACTCGACCTGTTCTTGCAGCCTTTGGAGTTCTTTAAGCCCGACCTCGACAAGTTCAGATGTCTCGCATTGGCGTTTGAAGCGATAGACAAAGGAGGCAATATGCCTTGTATAATGAATGCTGCAAACGAGATTGTAAATGCAGGATTCAGGGAAGGCAAATGCTCTTTTACAGGTATAAGCGACATAATAGATAAAACGATGAGGCGTGCAACGTTCGATGCCAATCCCACTTACGACGTATATATGCAAACGGATGAAGAGGCGCGCCGTATAGCTTTGGAATTAATGAAATAAATAATAACAAACAAATCACATGGAATATATGCCGGCTGTTGAGTGCGGCAGATCCGTAAAAACAAAGAAAATAAAAACATGGAAATCTTTTTGATAAGACTGCTTCAATTCGTTTTGGCAATCTCATTGCTCGTTCTGCTTCATGAAGGCGGACACTTCTTCTTTTCAAGACTGTTCGGAGTTCGTGTAGAGAAGTTCTATCTCTTCTTCGATCCTTGGTTCCACTTATTCGAATTTAAACCCAAGCGCAGCGATACAACCTATGGAGTGGGTTGGCTTCCGCTTGGCGGATACTGTAAGATTTCAGGTATGATAGACGAGAGTTTCGATACGGAACAGATGAAGAAGCCTGCCGAAAAGTGGGAATTCAGGTCGAAACCGGCTTGGCAGAGACTTCTTATAATGTTGGGAGGAGTGCTTGTCAACTTCGTGCTTGCTCTCTTTATATACTCCATGATAATGTTCCACTGGGGCGAGGAATATGTTCCGCTCAAAGACATGAGCATGGGAATGAAGTTCAACAGCGAGGCGAAAGCTCTCGGATTTAAAGACGGAGACATACTGTTGGTAACCGATAAGCGTGAGCTTAAAGATTATAACGCCGATATGTTCCGCGACATATCCTCTGCCAAACGCGTTGACATAATGCGCGATGGAAAGAAGATGAGCATCAGTTTGCCGGGAGAACTCAACCTGCTCGACATGCTTAAAAGCGAACCGATGTTCGTTCTTCCATTCATTCCGGCAGATATCAACAGCGTGATACCGGGCAGTCCGGCATCTAAGACAGGCATTAAGAAAGGCGATAAGATACTCGCTTTGAACGGCAAACCGATAGATTCGTGGAATGAGTATGCTGATGAAGTGGGACGTTTGAGCGACATCATGTCGGCGGCAAAGACAACACGAGACAGCATGAAGGTGCGAACAGTCTCTCTGGCTTACATGCACAAGGAGACGGGAAAAGCAGACACGGTAAACCTTATCATGAATCCTGATCTCACAATCGGCGTGGAAAAGACATCGATACAGTCATACTACAAGCCGGTACACATAGAATACGGCTTCTTTGAGAGCTTCCCTGCCGGAGTGAAATACGGCATGAAAGTGCTTAAAGGCTATGTAAGCGACATGCAGTATGTCTTCACTTCCGACGGAGCAAAGAGTCTCGGAGGCTTCGGAGCAATAGGAAGTCTGTTTCCGCCTACATGGGATTGGTACATGTTCTGGAAGATGACAGCCTTTCTAAGCATTATTCTCGCGTTCATGAACATTCTTCCGATACCGGCGTTAGACGGCGGACACGTTCTGTTTCTGTTATACGAAATGATAACGAGGCGCAAACCGAGCGAGACGTTTATGATACGTGCCGAGTATGTAGGCATATCGGTATTGCTTCTGTTGATGATAGTAGCCAATCTGAACGACATCCTGCGCTGGTTAGGTTATATGTGATGAATATTGCCTTATGGTATTCCGA
>CALGRN010000054.1 GCA_937880835.1 uncultured Prevotella sp.
TTTGTCGCTTTAAATTATCAATTAATTCGAGTTTCTAAAACTCGAATTAATACAGTTGAAAATAAACGGTTTGCAGAACGGATTTCAAAAGTTATTGTTTCGCACTCTGAAAGTTATCCTTTTGTATCTTGAAAGCTATCCTTTCGCAACGTAAAACAATAACTTTTGAAAAGATGTTTTTTATGCCTTGATTTTCAATGTTATATAAAGTAAAATTTCAGAGTATGTTGCCGAGCTATGAAATGTATTCTGACAAACTTTAAACAAATAACTGTTTTGGTATATAAAAAAACATGTTGTTTGTAAATTAATTCGTCGAACTCACGTTAAAATAACGTATCCTATGTAGGTCTTAAAAAGAATGTACTCTTTTTTACAATAAAACGTTTCTATCTTGTTAGTGAGAATTTAAGACTGAGACCGAAATCCTGTGTAGTGGTGGGGTAACTGCTGCTTGACAACAACGGTGTATTAGTCTGCCTGTCGTAATAGAATGTCATTGTTAAAAGGCGCGACAGGGTGTAATCGGCACTGAAACTCATCTTGAATGCCTTGTTTCCGCTGCTCGCTGAACTTGTCATAGAAGCAATGTCGCGACTTATTGCAGCTTGTTTGCTGTATCTTAAATCAAGTCTTAGATTCAAATCGTTGTTTATACCGCCTCTGTTGTTATTCTTTGAATTGTCGTCGGAACTGTTCTTGCTGTTCTTCTTGCCCTTTACTCTTCTGTGATTGCCTCCGCCGAATATCTTTAAATCATTAATCTTATATCCCATTCCGAGCACCCAGTCATGACTCGTTGCTTCGTTTATCTGCACGCTTGTCATGCTCAGATTTATCACTCGCGTGGTGCGATATTCGAGTTTTGCCGTAAGATTGTTTTGGAATGTCATGTCAACTCCGAGCAACGGAGAGAACGATTCGTTTATGCTGACCTGAGAAATGTTGTACATGCTGCTTGGCACAGGGTTGCCGGTGGCTGCATCATTTACGAATCCAAGTCCGTCCATATACTCCATGAATGTGCTGTAACTGCTGTATGCACCAATCGCGTAGATGCTTTTGTAAGAGTGGTTTATGTTTACGCTCTTGAAAACATCTCTGAACCAAGGCAGCTCTCCAAGCCCACTGTAACGTATAGTCCAGTTAGGAAGCAGCTTAGATAATAGCGGGAACAGGCTTAGAGAATTTCCTCCGACATTTGTATATGCCGATATAAATGCCGGCACCATTACATCTGCGCTATATTTGTTGACACCTCCGTTTGCAGCATCGAACTTCTTGCCGGCAAACTCTGAACCTCCCGGATATATCGCATTGGCATATTGCGCTTCCACACGGTTTCGGAACATGTCAAGAGAATGCACGAATTTATCAAAGGATGCACTGTGATATCCGTTGTTGGCATTGCCCATACCTTCGAAAGCCGAACGTAATGATATCGTGGTCATGGTGAACGTACCGCTAAGCGTTGTGGGATTTCCGACATACATGTATTGAATTCTCTTTGCTCTCGACTCC
>CALGRN010000055.1 GCA_937880835.1 uncultured Prevotella sp.
TAAAGGCATTGGGAACACCCGATGAACTGAAAGAGAAATTCAACATGCCTGACATAGACGGCGTTTTCACGTATCTTGCACGTCAGGCAGTTAGATCATCCGATTAACAAAAGACATGAAATGAAGACTTTCAGAAGTTTTATAATAAAGGAAGGAAAGCATATCCTGCGTGACAAACGCACGATGCTGATACTGTTCGGCATGCCTGTGGTGATGATGATTTTATTCGGTTTCGCAATATCTACCGATGTAAAGAACGTGCGCACCGTCATCGTTACATCGTCGATGGACAATGTTACAAACGAGATAGTTCAGGCAATGGATGCTTCTGAGTATTTCATCGTTACAAGTTGTGTGCCTGCTTCAAATGAAGCAATATCGCTGATACGCGACCAAAAAGCAGATATAGCCATTGTTTTCGGTCAGAATTTTGCAGACAACAGATACAACGGTAATGCACGTGTGCAGGTAATAACAGATGCGGCAGATCCTAACATGTCTCAACTTTATACTCAATATGCCAATGCCATTATAATGCAGACTATAAACCGAAACGGAAAAGAAATGCCGATAGTAACAAAACTTCTGTATAATCCGCAGATGAAAAGTTCGTACAGCTTCGTTCCCGGTATTATGGGTATGCTGCTGTTGCTAATATGCACGATGATGACTTCAATAAGTATTGTGAGAGAAAAAGAGCGTGGAACGATGGAAGTTCTGCTCGTAAGTCCGATAAAACCGATAGTAATAATAATAGCGAAGGCTGTACCTTATATATTATTGTCATTATGTATACTTGTGGCTATATTGCTGATGTCGCGCTATGTGCTTGATGTTCCGTTGGAAGGAAGCCTCGCAAACATATTCCTATTGTCGATAATATACATCCTTCTGGCTCTTTCGTTAGGACTACTCTTAAGTACTGTTGCCACAACTCAACTTACAGCACTGCTCGTTTCGGCAATGGCTATGATCCTACCGAGTATTCTTCTCTCCGGAATGATATATCCGATAGAGAGCATGCCGGACATTCTGCAATACTTGACAATAATTGTTCCTACAAGATATTACATATCTGGAATGCGCAAACTTATGATTATGGGTGTAGGGATGGGTAATGTTGTGATGGAAATATCAGTGCTTTCCGGAATGACGGTAACACTGCTGACAATAGCATTGATGAAGTTTAAGAAACGATTGGAATAAAAAAGGAAAACAACGGCAACAGAATATGACATTGAAATATCTCATACAAAAGGAGTTTATACAGATAAAGCGTAATGCTTTCATGCCTAAACTCATTATAATATACCCTATGATAATAATGTGTATTATGCCTTGGGTGATGGATATGGAACAGAAAAACATAATCGTAAGCATTGTTGACAACGACCATTCCGAAATATCTCAGCAGCTTGTGCATCGTATCGAGGCATCAAAATATTTTATATTCAACGGAGTAAAGCCTTCATACAGTGAGGCGATGAATGACATTGAGGATTGCAAAACAGACATCGTGGCAGTGATACCGCACGGTTTCGGTAGCGACATGGTATGCGGACGCAATACGAAAATACTGATTGCAGCAAATGCCGTCAACGGAACAAAGGGCGGAATAGGTTCAAACTATCTTTCGCAGATAATATTATCTCACATACAAACAACAAACAACGTAGCGCAAGACATTGTTTCGCAGCTTTATCTTTACAACAAGCATCTTAATTATAAAGTATTCATGATTCCTGCATTGATGTGTATCATGCTTATGATGATATGCGGTTTTCTGCCGGCTCTTAACATAGTGAGCGAAAAAGAAACAGGAACGATAGAGCAGATTAATGTCACTCCCGTAAGCAAATGGATTTTCATATTGTCAAAACTTATTCCTTATTGGATAATAGGATTTGTTGTAATCTCGATATGTTTCATTCTCTCATGGCTTATATATGGTATAACATCGCAGGGAAATCTGATGTATATCATACTTATATCGTCGCTGATGACACTTACTTTCAGTTCGCTCGGACTCATAATATCCAATTACAGCGATACGATGCAGCAGGCAATATTCGTCATGTGGTTCATTGTGATGTGCTTCATACTGCTAAGCGGACTGTTCACACCGGTAAGAAGCATGCCCGAGTGGACACAAAGCATAACGAAAATAAATCCAATGCGCTATTATATAGATGCCATGCGAACTGTATTCATACGTGGAGGAGAGTTGGAAAGCATAATGAAACAGGTTGTGGCATTATGCTGTTTTTCCGTAGTCTTGGGCTGTTTGGCAGTTTTCAGTTATAAGAAGAATCATTAACGTTATATGCAGATTTGTTTTTCAATAGTATATAACTCACGTTAAATAGTGCTTTTTGTTCCTCATGAGTGGGATGTCATTGTATTCTTTTTAAGGTATTATTAGTTGCGTTGTTCGTGCAATATTACAAATATGTTTCAAACGTGTTAATTTTGTGCGTGCAGCTTGTTTGTATTTGAAATGTAACATTATCATAACGGCTTTGTTGCAATTGCTTCATACTTTTGCACTACAAAAGTTATTTGTCTTATGGAAGAGAATAATAAGAACGAACAAAATCTTTAAGATATCAAAGCCGATAATATACATTGTCAGAAACAAAAACGAGTTAACATGAAGAGAAATATTGTGGAAAAAGCAAAGAAGACGTTTCCTT
Source organism: uncultured Prevotella sp. (assembly GCA_937880835.1). Lineage (GTDB taxonomy): Bacteria > Bacteroidota > Bacteroidia > Bacteroidales > Bacteroidaceae > Prevotella. Next base: position 2,694 of record CALGRN010000055.1, read on the forward strand.
ATATAGAACGCGACGTGAGTTGGATGTACTTCAATTACAGGATATTGCAGGAAGCAAATAAGTCGGAAGTACCTCTGTTGGAGCGTCTGTCTTTCTTGGGTATATACTCAAATAACCTCGATGAGTTCTTCCGCGTTAGAGTAGCGTCTCTAAACAGACTTCTGGAAGAACCGAAACTGGACAAAAATACCCGTATGAATATAAAACGTACGTTGAAGACGATAGGGAAACTGAATGAGATATATAATAATGAATATTCTCATACAATAGACAAGGTGATGTCTTTATTGGAGGAGTACGGCATACGACTTATAAACGAAACGCAGTTGACAGAAAGCCAGCAGGAGTTTCTCAGAGAGTTTTATAAAGACAAATTGAGCGGATCTGTAATTCCGTTATGGCTTAGTCAGATAGACAATGTAACGTCTTTGGAG
>CALGRN010000056.1 GCA_937880835.1 uncultured Prevotella sp.
AATAATTAAAATAAATCTCTATATTTGCTTACTATTTGATAACAACAGGAAATTACAATTTATTATTATGGAAAGAATAGACAACCTCGACAGGCAAATCCTAGAGATTATCTCCCAGAATGCCCGCATCCCTTTCAAAGACGTAGCAGCCGAATGTGGAGTATCACGCGCAGCTATCCATCAGCGTGTGCAAAGACTGATTGACCTAGGTGTCATTGTAGGCTCTGGTTACCATGTGAACCCGAAATCATTGGGCTACAGAACTTGTACATACGTGGGTATCAAGCTGGAAAAAGGCTCCATGTACAAATCTGTCGTAGCGGAATTACAAAAGATTCCCGAAATAGTGGAATGTCATTTCACTACCGGACCATACACCATGCTCGTGAAACTCTATGCGCGTGACAATGAGCAGCTTATGGATTTGCTCAACAATCAGATACAGTCTATTCCGGGCGTCGTGGCAACTGAAACGCTCATCTCGCTCGAACAGAGTATAAAGCGCGAAGTGCCGGTAAAAGCATCCGACACAAAATAAAAATAAAACAGGCAGAAATGAAATCTTTCGACTTGAATAGTTATCTCAATGAGGTATATTCCACTTTTCCGTCGGCAAAACGGCAGCCGATAATAGGTATTACTGCCAATTATGACGACGGAAAGGCATGTCTGCGCGACCTTTACTATAAGCAGATAGTTGATGCCGGAGGCACTCCTATGCTTATTCCGCCGTTGAGTGACAAGAACGTTATAATAAACACGCTCGACAAGATAGACGGACTTCTGCTCACAGGAGGCGGAGATTTCAATCCGCTTTGGGCAGGAGAGCAGCCTTCTACAATGCTTCACAACATCAATTCGGAGCGCGATCTGCCCGAGCTTCTTATCACCCGTCTGGCTTACAACAGGCAAATACCTATGCTCGGAATATGTCGCGGTATCCAGACTCTTGCCATGTCGCTCGGCGGAAAGGTCGAACAAGACATTTCGCAAGGCATGAAAGAGATGCAAGGAGAACATGCCATGATGATAAAACACAGTCAAGATGCGATACAGTCTGAGCCTACCCACACTGTCGAAATAAAGCGCGGAAGCATGCTTCACGATGTTTATGATGCCGATTTCATATTCGTAAACTCGTTTCATCATCAGGCTGTGGGCGATGTCGGAATGCATTTCAACGTCACGGCGACATCCCCCGACGGCATAATAGAAGCAATCGAAAGCAGCGAATATAAGTCTGTCATGGGTGTGCAGTGGCATCCCGAGTGGCTCGGAGAAGAAGGAAATAAGCTCTTTTCATGGCTTGTAGGGCAATCGGAAGAGTTCCGCAGGGCAAAGGAAATACACAACAGACTGCTCACTATCGACACTCATTGCGACACGCCGATGCTGTTTCACGAAGGAATACATTTTGAACAGCGAGACCCGCACATACTTGTTGATTTGCAAAAGATGACGGAAGGCATGCAGGATGCAGTAACAATGGTGGCTTATCTGCCTCAACCGAAAGACAATGAGAACTTCTCTGATGTCGTAAAGTTCGATGTTGAGAGTCCAAAACAATACGCCGACCTCATCTTTAACAAGATAGAAGAGATAGTGAAGAATAACAGTTGCCATATCGGAATTGCGCGTACACCCGACGATTTGTATCGTAACAAGCGCGAAGGGCGCAAAAGTATAATGCTCGGAATAGAGAACGGGCTGGCTCTCGAAAACGATATTGCCAACGTGAAGCACTTCGCCGAACGCGGAGTTGTTTATATAACGCTGTGTCATAACGGCGATAACAACCTGTGCGACAGTGCAAGAGGATGCTGTACAAATAACGGTTTAAGCGCGTTCGGAGAGAAAGCGATACGCGAGATGAACCGTTGCGGAATAATGGTGGATTTAAGTCATGGCGGAGAAAAAACTTTCTACGATGCTCTCGACGTAAGTAGTACGCCCATAGTATGCAGCCACAGCAACTGCAAAGCATTGTGCGATGTGCCCCGAAACCTTACCGACGACCAGCTTCGGGCATTGTCACGCAAGGGCGGAGTAGCCCACATAACTCTTTATAAGGGTTTTCTGTGTAAGCAAGGAAACGCAAACATTCTCGACGCAATGGAGCATTTGGAGCACGCCATAAACGTTATGGGAATAGAACATGTAGGGCTTGGAACTGATTTTGACGGCGACGGAGGAGTCTGCGGAATAGCTGACAGCTCTGAGGTGATAAACTTTACTCGTCAACTATTGCGCAGAAGATACAGTGAGAGTGATATTGAGAAGATCTGGGGTGGCAACTGGCTGCGTGTGATGGCGCAGGTTCAGCAATCTGCCAAATAGCTTAACGCGTATGCACTTTAATATTGTCGTAATACAACATTTAAGGTTAAGACATTTAATGGATTAAGAAATATTTAAATAAAAACATAATAACGTGAACAGAAAGATAATTACAAGACTCGGATTTGCTTTTGCCGTTGTCATTATTTGTTCTTGTGCTTCGTGTAAAAATGCAGTGAAAAAAACGGATGAAGCAACGGAACAACAACCTGTAAGTATTAAATTCAATCCCGATTCGGCTTACAACTATTGCGCTGCACAATGCGATTTCGGTGCTCGCACGATGAATTCTGATGCACATGAGAAATGCGCAGAGTGGATAATGGCTAAGTTCAAGGAATTCGGATGTGTTGTTACGCCGCAGAAAACCACGCTGAAAGGCTGGGACGGAACAGACCTCAGATGCACCAATATAATTGCAAGCTACAAGCCGGAGGCAACAACACGCATATTGCTTTGCGCACATTGGGACACTCGTCCGTGGGCTGATAACGACCCGAACTCTGCAAATCACCGCACACCGGTTATCGGAGCTAACGACGGAGCAAGCGGAGTTGCAGTGATGTTGGAGCTTGCACGCCTTATATGTAAAGACAAAAAGCTGGAAATAGGCGTTGATTTCGTATGCTTTGATGCCGAAGATTACGGCGTGCCTAAATGGAGTAATCAGCCTGATAACGGCGAATCGTGGGCACTTGGGGCACAGTATTGGGCTGCCAATCCGCACAAACAAGGCTATGAAGCACGCTTCGGAATACTCTTGGATATGGTTGGCGGACAAGGTGCGAAGTTCTATCAGGAACTGATGTCTAAACAGTTCGCCCAAAACATAGTAGATAAAGTATGGTCGGCGGCAGAAAACGCGGGCTACGGAAGTTTCTTTCCGAAAAGCGACGGTGGTGCAATCACAGATGATCATATACCCGTAAACCAGACGGCAGGCATACCGACGATAGACATTATACCGTATTATCCGGACTGCGAACAGAGCAATTTCGGTCCTACATGGCACACGGTGAACGACGATATGCAGCATATAGACAAGTCAACGCTGCAAGCCGTAGGGCAAACAGTAATCCAAGTTCTTTATACGGAAAAGCTTTAAGCGTCTTATTTTCGATTGACGCATATACACAAAAAAGAGTTCTCGAAAGTCTGTATAATGATTTTCGGGAACTCTTTTTTGCACATTTAAAATGAGTGTTTATAATTCTCTCTTTTCAAAAGTTATTGTTTTAGCTTGCAAAAGCTATCCTTTTGCGTTCTAAAAGCTATCCTTTTGCAGTGCAAAACAATAGCTTTTGAAAAACGGGATTAACGATGTCGTTATTTATATTCGTATTAACGGTTTTCTCGGAGCTATGAAACGAGTGCCGATTGCGTGTGTTTCCGCATGTTTCAATCTTTACATATTCATTAAAACGTGGTTTTTATCATATAACAACAGCTATCATCGTATATTCCAAGATCTATATGTTAAAAAATAAAAAGATAAACCGTTTATTTTTGGAATAATAGGACAATATTAATACCTTTGCAGACAATTTTTTACAAGTATTTAAGATGAGAAAGTTAAAAATGGTCTGCGCAGCATTCATCTGTGCATTTTCTGTCGGGTCAGTGTCTGCCGGTGGAATACTCACTAACACAAATCAGAATATCGCTTTCAATCGCAATATGGCGCGCGACGGTGCAATAGGTATTGACGGAGTGTACAGCAATCCTGCCGGAGTGGCTTTTCTGGGAAAAGGACTGCATCTGTCTTTCAATGTTCAAAACGCATATCAGACGCGCACTATAAAAAGCGGTATGTCGGTAAACACACTAAAAGGAACACCGTTTTATCAGCCTTTCAAGCTGAACGGAGGCGATGAGAATGGTATAAAGGAATTTGAAGGAAAGGCTTCCGTACCTTTTATTCCGTCATTTCAGGCTGCACTCAATTACGACAAATGGGGATTTCAGTTCGGATTTGCATTGCAAGGCGGTGGTGGTAAAGCCACTTTCAACGACGGACTGGCATCGTTCGAACGCGAGATAGCTATGACGCCGGCACTCCTTTTCTCGCAAGGACTGACGTCGGAAACACCCGGATACAGTGTGGACAGCTATCTTAACGGGCAGCAGTATGTGTATGGAGTGCAGCTCGGGACAACATATAAGGTGAACGAACATCTTGCTGTATATGGCGGTTTGCGTTTCAATTATATATGGAACAAATACGAAGGGCGCATAACGGACATATCTGCGAATATCGGCGGAAACAATGAAAGACTTTACAACTATTTCGGCGACAAGGCAAACACATTAAAGCAGATGGCATTCTACTACCAGATGCGTTCTACCGAGATAGCTGACGAGGCGACAAAGGCTAAGTATCTCGAAATGGCAGCGCAATATTCGAAGGGTGCGGAGCAAATGGATGCAACGAAAGAGAAATTCGCCGACAGATATTTAGATTGCACACAAGAGGGTTGGGGGCTTACTCCCATCATCGGAGTGAATTTCAATTACGGTAAATGGAATGTCGCAACGCGTCTCGAATTTACTACTCATTTGAATATAGAGAACCACACAAAGCGCGACGATACGGGGCTTTTCAAAGACGGAGTGAATACTCCTAACGACCTTCCGGGTATCTGGACGCTTGGCGCACAATATTCGGTGATGCCGAATTTGAGAGTTATGGCGAGCTATCACTATTTCTTCGACAAGAACGCTAAAATGGCTAATGACAAGCAAAAGAAGCTTTCCGGCAACACGCAGGAGTTTCTTGCGGGTGTAGAATGGGACATAACGAAGGATGTAATGGTAAGTGCGGGAGCGCAGCGCACTAAGTACGGACTCGGAGATGGAAGTTTCCTGACTGATATGAGTTTCATAACAAGCAGCTATTCGGTAGGATTTGGTGCTAAATTCAAAGTGATGAAAAACGCTTCTTTGAACATTGCGTACTTCTGGACCGACTACGAGAACGTGAACAAAGAATATACTCAGAACATACAAGGAATGGAAGTTGCATGCACAGACAACTTCACACGCACAAACAAAGTGTTGGGTGTAGGCATCGACATCGACTTTTAAGCGGTAGATTCTCTGTTGTTGA
>CALGRN010000057.1 GCA_937880835.1 uncultured Prevotella sp.
CAAAGGACATTTGACACCCAGCTTGCTTTGTTCTGAATTCGTCGAACTCACGTTAAATAGTTGTTTCGGAGCATAAAACAAAATTTAAAATTAATATCATAAAATCATGGTAAAACGGCAAATGTTTTATTAAAAACGTTCTTTTATGATAAAATATAACTATCGTATGATTTACAGTTTTTACATAATAAATATCTTTTTCATTGACGTTGAATTTCAAAAGCTATACTTTTGTATTGTAAAAGCTATTGTTTTGCACTCTGAAAGTTATCCTTTTGCAATGAGAAACAATAACTTTTGAAAAGCCCTTTTGTAACGTATTGATTTCAAGGTATGATTTCTTAGATTTTACGATGTATATTGCAAATCGACAAAAAATATAATTTCTTAATTATTCGGAATGAAAAAATGAGTAACTTTGCACGCAAAACGAATAAGATATGTCGAGAAAAAGAAGACCGTTGCCTATATTGGAGAATATTACTATAACAGATGTTGCGGCAGAAGGAAAATCGTTGGCGCGTGTTGACGAAATGGTTGTGTTTGTTCCTTTCACTGTACCCGGCGATGTAGTTGACTTGCAAATACGTAAGAAAAAACATTCGTATTGCGAGGCAGAAGTAATCAGATTTATAAAATACAGCGATATACGTGAGACTCCGATGTGCGAACATTTCGGCGTATGCGGAGGATGTAAATGGCAGAATTTGCCTTATGAGGAGCAGTTGAAAGCAAAGCAGAAACAAGTAAAAGATCAACTTACGAGGATTGGAAAGATAGAATTACCGGAATTTAGGAATATTCTCGGCTCGGTAAAAACTAAGGAATATAGGAACAAACTTGAATTCGGATGCAGCAACAAACGATGGCTTACACGCGAGCAAGTAGCTTCGGGAGAAACTTTCGACAATATGAACGCAATAGGATTTCACATAACCGGAGCTTTCGACAAAATTCTCCCGATAGAGAAATGCATGCTTATGGACGACCTTCACAATGAGATACGCAACGAGATACGCGACTATGCGTATCGCACCGGAATGTCATTTTTTGATTTGAAGCAGCAAAAAGGACTGCTCAGAGACATAATGATAAGAAACTCAAACACCGGTGAATGGATGGTGCTTGTACAGTTTCATTTCGACAAAGATGGCGATGAAGAGCTTGCAAAAGCATTGCTTCAGAATATAGCAGATAAGTTTCAGCAAATAACCTCTTTATTATATGTAGATAATCAGAAGTGCAACGACACCTTCAACGACCAGAAAGTGATTGTCTTCAAGGGTAAAGATTACATCTATGAGACTATGGATGGGCTTAAATTCAAAGTAGGACCGAAGAGCTTTTACCAAACAAACACAGAGCAGGCTTATCATCTTTACGACGTGGCAAGAGAGTTTTCACAGCTCAAAGGGGACGAACTCGTATATGACCTATATACGGGAACGGGAACGATAGCGAATTTTGTAGCACGCGATACAAGGAAAGTAATAGGAATAGAGTATGTGCCGGAAGCAATAGAAGATGCAAAGGTTAATTCGGAAATAAACGGCATAGACAATACGCTGTTCTACGCAGGCGACATGAAAGATATTCTGAACGAGGACTTCATTGCCGAACACGGCAGACCGGACGTTATAATAACCGACCCGCCGAGAGCAGGAATGCATCCTGATGTAGTTCAGACAATACTGCATGCAGAAGCAGACAGGATCGTGTATGTAAGCTGCAACCCTGCCACACAGGCACGTGACATAGCGGCAATGGACTCCGATTATTTCGTGCAGGAGGTGCAGCCGGTAGATATGTTCCCTCATACACCGCACGTAGAGAATGTGGTTTTGTTGAAAAGAAGAAGTTGAAATCGCTTTTTTATTTACATGAGTTCGATATAATAATTATGCTATGAGTCTGCTTCTTTCAATAATATAAGATGTTCACGAATGGGGTTCTTTGGCAATAATTATACGCAATGAGTCCTGAGATGATATTTGTTGCAAAGTTATTGATGTTTTTGTGTATGCGAGCTTCAAGTTTAATATTTTAATTAATGCATACAGACAATACATTGATGCTGGCTTCTGTTATGCGGAAACGATTGTCGGGACGTTCATTGACGAGCCATATAATATTGTTGTCAGCATCTGTTAACACTAATTGTTTGCGTTTGTCAAACAGATTTTTTTTTGCATCCGTCATGTAGTCGCTTACGAGTTTTGTCCCTTTCATGCCGAAAGGAACAAACTTGTCAGCTTTTTCCGTGTTACGTATCGTAAGAGGGAATTTCACTTTATCGGCATCAAGACATACATGGTTCTTCTCTTTTGATACTCTAAAATCATTATCTATGGCTTTTATATTAAAAGATAACTTTATGTTTTCATCATAAATATATGTACCGACAAAAGGTATTCTTATTTTCTTTTCTATGTTTTTTTTGACAGGTTCTATTAATATTCGGTCTCTGTCAATTAACAGTTGATGAGTGTTTGAACTCCACATCTTGCCCGTCTGTGCATCTATGTTGCATGAAATCTGTTCAATCTGAGACGGAGAAAATCCATATCCTTTCAGAATATGGTATAAAGTGTATTCTACGCTGACCTCTTTTTCAAGCTCTTTTATGTTTACGAAAGTCTGATTTCCGTTTATCCCGGACACTCTTTTTCGGGCTTCCTCCAACTCATTGTCTAATATTTTTTCAGCTTCTTTCAGTCTTAATACGGTCTTGTAGATGCTTTCCCTTGCATTCGGATTTATCTTTTCCAACATGGGAATGATGTTTAAACGTATCTTGTTGCGTGTAACATCATCCATAAGATTGGTGCTGTCAGTTACAAAATCTTGATTTGTCGTTTTCAGGTAGTCCTCTATTTCATTGCGTGTTACACATAATAACGGGCGTATTATATCGCCGTTTATGGGCGAAATTCCTGTAAGTCCGTGCAAACCGGTACCACGAATGAGATTTATCAAGACCGTTTCAACGGAGTCGTCTTTGTGATGTGCCACACAAACAGCAGATGCATCAGTGTATCGGCATAACTGTTTGAAATAGCCATAACGTAAATTCCTTGCAGCCATTTCGATGCTTATTTTGTGCAGCGTGGCATAAGTTTTCGTGTCAAAATGAGTGAAATGAAAAGGAATATTGTTTTTCTCGCATAGTTTACGGCAGAAGTTTTCATCCCTGTCTGACTCTTCTCCTCTTAAATGGAAATTGCAATGGGCAGCTTCAATCGTATATCCTAATTGTTTGAGAGCAGACAAAAGCATAACGCTGTCAGCTCCTCCTGACAATGCAACAATATATTTTTCTTCTTTTTTCAGAAGTTTATGTCTTACTATAAAATCGTTGATTCTTGCAATTATGTCCATTCTTGATACTTGAAAACTATTTTATATCATTCTATTCTACATATAAGACAAGTCCTTTAAGATACTCACCTTCAGGGTGATATATGTTTATCGGATGGTCTGCCGGCTGATGAAGCTGATGGAGAATACGCACTTTCCTTCCTGTCTGCGCCGCAGCTGTAAAGACTGCATTGCGGAAATGGTCTTTCGTAACTACCTGAGAACAACTGAAAGTGAATAATACACCGCCGCTTTTTATTTTCTCAAAACCTTTCACATTAAGCCTTGTATAGCCTTTCAGAGCATTGTGCAGTGCTGATCTGTGTTTCGCAAATGCCGGCGGATCAAGTATTATAACATCGTATTTATCTGCACTGTTGTCAAGAAACTTGAACGCGTCTTCACAGAAAGCTGTGTGTCGGTTGTCGTCAGGAAAGTTAATGGCAATGTTCTGATTGGTCAAGTCAACAGCCTTTGCACTGCTGTCAACGGAATGAACGACCTTTGCGCCACCCCTCATTGCATATACGGAGAAGCCACCGGTATAGCAGAACATGTTCAGAACGCTTTTACCTTTTGCGTAATGTTCAAGCAAACTGCGGTTTTCTCGTTGGTCAATGAAGAATCCTGTCTTTTGTCCTTTCAGCCAATCTACATTGAATTTCAAACCGTTTTCCAACGCTGTGTTATTCTCATTGTAACCGAAGATGAAGCCATCTTCCTGTCCGAGATCAGCTTTGAAAGGCAAAGTTGTCTCGCTTTTGTAGTAAACGCTTGTTATACGTTTTCCAAGAACATTTATCAACTGTTTTGCAATTATTTCTCGATTGATGTGCATTCCTATGCTGTGTGCCTGCATTACGGCAGTATCTCCATAACAATCAATTACTAATCCCGGCAGATTATCTCCTTCTCCATGCACTAATCTGTAAGTCGTGTTATTTGAATTATCTGCTATTCCCAAATTAATTCTCATGTCAAATGCCGATTTCAAAGATTCAAACCAAAACTTTTCGTCAATAGCAATATCGTTAAAAGACAAAACTCTTACAGAAATAGAACCTATCTGATAATGTCCTATTGCGATAAAATCGCCATTATCTTGAACTACTCTTACGGTTTCACCCTCTTCAATGTTTTCATCCATTTTCTTTATTGCACCCGAAAATATCCAAGGATGAAAACGTTTCAGACTATCTTCTTTGCCTTTTTTCAAATAAACTTTTTTATACATGGCTTTTTGTTGTACTTGTATAAGTTATTTTATTTAATGTAAAATCAAATCATTTGATGTTTAAATATTCTTCTTTTGTCGTAGTAATCAGCTGATAATCATTAGTTTCCTTTAATCTTTTCAATTCTTCATACAGCATAATGCAAGCCCATGCGTCGGTTGCAGCATATTGTTTCTGAGAGTCGGAAAGAATGTCTGTTTCCCAATTACTGAGTTGTTGACGTTTCGTTATCTTTTCTCCGAATATGTTGGCATACAGTTTTTGCAGGCTCAAATCCTCTATTCCTAAATCTCTTACGTTATCTTGCAAATCTATAAACATACCGGGCTTGAAGTCGAAAACTTTATGCAAAGCGTTTATGTCATCGTGTAATGAGAGCCCTATTTTAGGTATATTCTCGTCTTCAAGAAGGCGAACGATATCTGATGTCGTTCCTATATGATTTAGCCTGAATAGAAAACAAGTGTCATGATTACACACTTGAAGTAAAGACACCTTATGTTGATTGCCTTTCTTGAAGCTCGGACGTGTCTCCGTATCAATTCCGAGAATTTTACAGGAAAGTAAGAAATCAACGGCTTTTTTTGTTTCTTCGTTGTTAAGTATAACAACGATTTTGCCGGGAAAAACAATTCTCGGCAGATTAGGAATCATCTTCTTGTCAAACTTATCGTATATAATTTTTTTCATTATTATGTATATTACAAGGTGCAAAAGTAGAAAAAAGTTAGGAAAATATAGCCGATTATGACTTTTTTCATTTACTTTTGCAATAAAATAATAAATAAAAGATAATGGTACGAAAGAAAACTGAACGTAAACCGAAATCACTTGGCGAAGCGGTCGGATTTAAAAATATATTTCAGAACGACAAAGCTAATTTTATAATAGGTGTAACCTTGCTTTTGTTTGCGGTTTACATAATATTAGCTTTTATTTCTTATTTCAACACAGGGCAAGCAGACCAGAGTCTCGTAATGGACTTGCGTCCCGGTGAGATAGAGAATTCTACAAAGAGTTTTGAGAATTATTGCGGTTCTATCGGGGCATTAATGTCGTATTTCCTCATAGCTCGCAGCTTTGGAATACCTGCTTTCTTTATACCAGTATTTATCATTCTGTGCGGTTTGCAATTAATGGGAGCGTATAAAGTGAACTTATGGAAGTGGTTTTTCGGAACAATGCTTGTAATGATTTGGACTTCCGTAACGTTTGCAAAGTTCCTTACTCCTATTCTTGGAGATAAGGTGTTTAATTCCGGTGGAGACCATGGTGAGTTCTGTCGTCAATGGCTTGAAAACATAATAGGACCTCCGGGACTTGTCGCAGTGCTTGTTCTTGTAGCATTGGCGTTTCTTGCTTATCTAAGCTCCGAAACAATAACAGTTGTCAGAAAGATGCTCAATCCCATTGGATATATAACGAGCAAAATTCCTTTTACGATAACAAATCATGAGAAAAACAAAGACAAAAAGGATACGGAAGAAAGTCTTTCAGACCCCAAAGTATTTGATGATCCTAAACCGCAAACGGTTGATTTTCTTGATAATGGAGCAGCTATTATAAATGCAGATGCTGATAATACGGATTCAATAAAGGTGTCATCAAAATCTAAGAAAAGCAATGATGAAATAGAAATGGATGTTGATATTGCCGTAGAAGAAGAGGTGGCAAGTGGAAAGACAGTTGCTAAGGATGAAGATATTAATACTCCTATAAATCCGAAAGAGCCGTTTGTAAACTACAAATATCCGACTCTTGACTTACTTAAAAAATATGATAACGACGGAAAACCATATATTGATGAAAACGAACAAAATGCAAATAAGAATCGTATCATTGAGGTTTTGCGTAACTTCGGCGTAGAAATAAAATCCATTCGTGCCACAGTAGGACCTACGATAACATTATATGAAATCACACCGGCAGAAGGGGTGCGCATCTCCAAGATAAAAAACCTTGAAGATGATATTGCTTTGAGCCTTGCTGCATTAGGAATCCGTATTATAGCTCCTATTCCGGGAAAAGGTACAATAGGTATTGAAGTGCCTAACGCCAAGCCAAATATTGTTTCAATGGA
>CALGRN010000058.1 GCA_937880835.1 uncultured Prevotella sp.
CCTCCTTAAACTCACTCACCGACATTCGGCGCATCTCTATTGTTCTTAACTTGCGCATATTTTAAATGTATGGAAATGTCAGAGAAGAAAGATTATGAATGGTTTTATCTAAATAAAATATACAGATATATCGGTTTTTACGGCAACAACCGACTATCCTGACATGTCATTGAAAGTAAATGGTTGTATATCCGCTTGTTTTTCTAAGACTTTTTCTGACTGTATGCCAGCGCATACATTCTTATTTGCTTTATCATTGCGAGCAGTCCGTTGCTGCGCGTTGGCGAAAGATGTTCTTTCAGTCCTATCTTATCAATGAAATATAGATCGGCATTCAGTATCTCAGACGGTGTATGACCGCTCAGAACACGCACAAGAAGAGCAATTATTCCTTTTACTATCAGCGCGTCGCTTTCGGCAGTCAGTATCATTTTTCCGTCTGTATAGTCGCATTGCACCCACACTCTGCTCTGACAACCGTCTATCAGATTGCTGTCGTTCTTATATTTCTCGTCGAGCGGTTGAAGTTCGTTGCCCAAGTCTATCAGCATCTGATACTTGTCCATCCAATCGGTGAAGTCGTTGAATTCCGCTACAACCTCATCCTGTATCTCGTTTATTGTCATTGCCATGTTTCCCTTTTCAATTATTTGATATAAAGATTTTGCCCTCGAAAGGCATATCATGCAAAAATAGATATTATTTTCAATACAGACAAATATTTGTATAAATTTTATGTTGCAGCATGTTTTATACGTGTTCTGCCGATAACAAAAAATGCCCTGCAATGTTGCAATGACATTACAAGGCATATATTCTCAATATTATTATTTTTTATTATCTACGGATGTTTTCCATGATTGGCGAAAGCGTGAACGTGAAAAACTTGTCGTTACCTCTTACGCGATATTCCGCAAGAGCTTCCGCATTTCCGCTCCAACTGTCAACTCCTCCTACGCCGGCGTGCTCCAAATCGATGAAAACATTTGTATATTTTGATTTCATTACTTGCTGAGAATGGCGTTGTTCTTTCTCAGTTCCGTCGTCAAGATCTTCCATGTTGTAATGCAATGCGCTTGCATAGAAAGGCTTTTCTGCGCTTATACAGATTCCGTTTCCTTTGCCGTCAGACTGTTTCCACGTGCGTATGTCGCTCTTAGTGCCCGTTTCCTGCGGACGAATGTAGGGATAAAACTGTTCATCCGCAGTCTGCGAGTATCTTCCTATGCGTTGAGATGCTTTCCGGTCGCAATAGTTTTCTATCGGTCCTCTGCCGTAATAGTCGCTGTATTGCATTTCGTAAGGCATCTGAAACGTCATTCCGAAACGCAACATGTTAGGCGTTTTGCTGTTCTTGTCGGTTCTTATCTCTTCGCAAACCGTAATGCTTCCGTCTTTCATAATGTTGTAGGACAATGTCAGTTCGGCTTTTAGTTCGGGCATGAAATAAACGGTACGGAACAGCCCTTTAATACTTTTGTCGTTGCATCGTTCTCTTTTTGATGATACTTTGAGCAGTTTTAACGTCGGATTTCTCCACATTATATATTCTTTGTTTATTCCCGCTCCCATGTCATTGTCCGTAACTGCGCGCCAGAAATTAGGTTTCAGAGTTCCTCCTTCACCTATATAATCTATTCCTCTGACGTTGTATTTCTTTATGAAACCGGTAGATTTGTCGAACACTACGTTGACAATATCGTTTGAAAACACCACTTCTGCATCTTTGTTGCTGTCCTTTATCTTTATATTCTTTGCCTTCGCAACTGGCAACGGCGCAGGTATGTACGTAGAGTTTCCTATCTCTATCTGATTGTAAGCGATAGTCTGCCCGGCTTGCATGAGCGGTTCGTCAGTCTTTAACTTGAAGTCTGTGTTAAGGAACGTTTCTCCTTTGAGTCTCGATTTGTCGTAAGGAATGTGATATTCGGCAGTCTGCTGCGGAGCGATATCAAGGTTTTCAATCTCTCCCGTCTGCACAATCTCACCGTCGGAAAGCAACGACCATACGAGTTTTATATTGCTTAAATCACGGAAAAAGAACTCGTTTCTTACTTTTACTCTGTCTTGTTGTCCTTCAACACCGCTTGCCCAGACGTTCTGATGAAAGTAACCGACCTCATAAAGATGAGGATTTGGAATACGATCGGGGCTTACCAGACCGTTGCAGTTGAAGTTCTTGTCGCTCGGATCATATTCGTTGTAGTCGCCACCATATTTATATATAATGCGTCCTTGACTGTCCTTGCCGTGCAAAGCCTGATCTGCGAAATCCCATATAAATCCTCCTTGATATGCGGGATATTTGCGAACGGCGTCCCAATATTCCTTGAAACCGCCGCAGGAGTTACCCATCGCATGGCTGTATTCGCACATTATGAGCGGCTTTTTTATTTTTTCATTGGCGGCATAATGTTTGCAAGTGTCCTGCAAAAGATACATAGGGCAGTATATATCGGTGTTTGCTCCCAAGCCGGCACGCTCCCATTGTATCGGACGACTTGTGTCCTGACTCTTTATCCATTTGTATGCGGCAGTGAAATTGTCACTCTCTGCCGTTTCGTTTCCAAGAGACCAGTAGATTATACTCGGGTGATTGAAGAACGATTGCACATTGTGTTGGTTGCGCTCCATTATCTGCTTGGCGAAGAGGTCGGTTGTTGTGATAGCGTCGCTATCGTAGAAGAAGCCGTGGCTCTCCTGGTTGGTCTCAGCGCATACATATATACCGTATTCGTCGCAAAGCTCGTAGAAGTACGGGTCGTCGGGGTAGTGGCATGTGCGCACGGCGTTCACGTTGAACTGCTTCATCAGCTTCACGTCCTCAACCATGCGTTCGCGTGAGATGACATATCCGCCGTCGGGGTCT
>CALGRN010000059.1 GCA_937880835.1 uncultured Prevotella sp.
CATGTGGAAGCAGAACCTGTCGTTGAGAATGTCGAACACCTTACTGATTGAATAAAAGAAAAGAATAATAAAAATATAAAAGTATATGGCAGAATTTATCGTAGCTATTGAACTTGGCTCTTCCAAAATCACCGGTATAGCCGGAAAGAAGAACATTGACGGCAGTATAAAGGTTCTCGCAGTTGTGAAAGAAGACTCATCGCAGTGCATACGCAAAGGAGTTGTTTACAACATTGATAAAACCGCGCAATGTTTGACTAATATAATAAATAAGTTAAAGACTGCTCTTAAAACGGAAATCACACATGTCTATGTCGGTGTCGGAGGACAATCGATACGCAGTGTGAGGAATATTATAATTAAAGATCTGCCCGCTGACACTATCATTACGCAGGGAATGATAAACGAACTCATGGATGCCAATCGTGGAATGTCATATCCCGAACAGGAAATACTTGATGCAGCAACGCAAGAATATAAAGTTGATGCACAGTATCAGTTAGACCCTGCCGGCATTCAAGCATCGCGCTTGGAGGGCAATTTTCTTAATATCCTGTGCAGAAAGACATTCTATCGCAATCTGAATACGTGTTTCGATAAAGCAGGAATAGCCATTGCAGAGATGTATCTTGCTCCTCTTGCGCTTGCAGAGAGCGTTTTGAGCGAGGCGGAAAGACGCAGCGGATGTCTGCTTATAGACATAGGTGCTGATACTACAACCGTTCTGGTTTACTTTAAGAACATCGTTCGTCACTTGGCTGTAATTCCGCTTGGCAGCAACAACATAACCAAAGATATTGCAACGATGCAGATGGAGGAGCAGGAAGCGGAGAAGTTGAAAATCAAATACGCAAGTGCTTACACAGACAACATAGACATTGACAACACGTTGAAGTTGCCGATAGACCAAGAACGCTCCATTGACAGCAGACGATTTATAGAGATTGTCGAAGGCAGACTTGAAGAAATAATAGAGAATGCATGGTTTCAAGTACCTTCGGAATATGTCGATAAACTTCTCGGAGGCATTATACTCACCGGTGGCGGTTCAAATTTAAAAGAAATAGAGCGTGCGTTCCGCAATCACACACACGTTGAAAAGATACGCGTTGCCAAGTTTGTTTCACATACGATAACATCAAGCAGCCCAGAGATAAACGAACATAATGGAACAATGAACACCATATTGGGACTTCTGATAAAGGGAGATCTCAACTGCGCAGGCAAGGAATTGAGTCCTGACGGAAGTCTGTTTGGCGAGAACGGAGAGGAGAAACAGAAGCCGACTACTGCCGATATTCATCAAGTTCCGCGCAGTCCTGTCGAGACATCAGGTACAGGTGTGGTGATGACGGAAGCCGAAAAACGTGCCGCAGAAGAAAAAAAGAGAAAGCAGGAAGAAGAAGAAGAGGCACGCAGAAAAGCCGAAGAAGAAGCACAGCGCATTGCGGAGGAGAAGAAGAAGAACAGTTGGTTCAACAAAGCTTTGCGCGGAGTGAAGGAGTTTGGAAAGAAAGTAATGTCGGAAGACGAAGAATAGAATGTGTTAGAAATTAAAGTTACATTTCATATTTACGATTATGGCAGACAACAATAGAAAACCGGATATATTGGATTTCGGTGAACCCGATAAGAGCAACAGCATCATAAAAGTCATCGGTGTAGGCGGTGGTGGAGGCAATGCGGTTAACCATATGTACCGCGAAGGAATACACGACGTGTCTTTTGTGCTTTGTAATACGGACAATCAGGCACTCAATGACTCGCCCGTTCCAATCCACCTGCAATTAGGAAACGAAGGACTTGGAGCAGGAAACAAGCCCGAAAAGGCGCGTCAGGCAGCAGAAGAGAGCATCGAAGATGTGCGCGGAATGCTCAGCGACGGCACGAAAATGGCATTCATTACAGCCGGAATGGGCGGCGGAACAGGTACGGGAGCTGCGCCGGTGATAGCTCGTGTGAGCAAAGAACTCGGCATACTAACCGTCGGTATAGTTACTATTCCGTTCCGTTTTGAAGGTCCTCGAAAGATAGATCAGGCACTTGACGGAGTCGAGGAGATGTCGAAACACGTTGACGCATTGCTTGTAATAAACAACGAAAGGCTTCGCGAGATATACCCGGAGCTTACTGTTCTCGATGCGTTCGGCAAGGCTGACGATACATTAAGCGTTGCAGCGAAGAGCATTGCTGAAATAATCACGGTTCACGGAATGATAAACCTCGACTTCAACGACGTTAAGACGGTGCTTAAAGACGGCGGTGTGGCTATAATGAGTACAGGATACGGAGAAGGAGAAGGACGTGTGAAAAAAGCGATAGACGATGCTTTGAACTCGCCGTTGCTCAACGACAACGACGTATTCAACTCGAAGAAGATACTGCTTAGCATAGCCTTTGCGAGCGAGAAACAGGAAAATCCCGGTCTGATGATGGAGGAAATGAACGATGTTAACGACTTCATGGGCAAGTTCGGAGATGACTTCGAGATTAAATGGGGACTTGCAATAGACCCCGAACTGGGCAATAAAGTGAAGGTTACGATACTCGCTACCGGCTTCGGAATAGACAATGTAGATGGCATGAACAGTCATCTCAGCAAGAAACACACGCAGGAAGAGGCAAACAGAATGGCCGAAGAGGAAGAGAAAGCTGCCGAAAGACAAGACAGACGCAACAGATACTATGGCAAGGATTCTACCAACATGCAGTATAAGCGACGTCCGCACATATTCCTTTTCCGTCCCGAAGACTTGGACAATGAAGATGTAATACTTTCTGTGGAGAACACTCCTACATACAAACGTACACGTCAGATGCTCGACGAAATAAGGCGTCAGGCATCGGGAGCGGCAGAAATCAACGAAGATAAAGACAGCAACAACGAGCCTATACAAGGCATGATAAGTTTTGCATAAACATAAAACAATATATTATGGCACTATTTGAGCAGATAAGCAACGATATAAAAGAAGCGATGAAGGCGCGCGACAAGGTGCGTCTCGACACGTTGAGAAACATAAAGAAGGTTTTTATTGAAGCCAAAACAGCACCCGGAGCGAATGACAATCTTGATGATGCAGACGCCATGAAGATACTTCAAAAGCTCGCCAAGCAGGGCAAAGAGTCGGCTGAAACGTTCGTCAAGCAAAACCGTAACGACTTGGCAGATAACGAGCTTGCGCAGGTTAAAGTGATTGAGGAATATCTCCCGCAACCTCTCACGGAAGCGGAGATAGAGCAGAAGGTAAAGGAAATCATCTCCGTTACAGGTGCATCGAGCATTAAGGAAATGGGTAAAGTGATGGGAATGGCAAGCAAGGAGCTTGCCGGAAGAGCCGACGGAGGAACAATTTCGGCAATAGTGAAAAGGCTTCTTGCATAGTAATGTCTTTTCAGCAAGTAAAAGCATGTATGTGCATGATATGCAAAAATGCTTTAAATGTGGTTGCATAAGAGTGTGAAATCTTTATTTTCTCATGCTTTTAAGACATTGAAAATGTAACAATATTTCTGAATTTGAAATATAAGGAAACAGCTCTGAAAAAGTGAAAATAATCCTTTTTCAGAGCTGTTTTTTCGTTTTTACATTGCAAAAGCTGTTGTTTTGCAATCCTGTTTCATTGTTTTTGTTGTTTAAAACAATAGTTTCTGCAATGCAAAACCTATCCTTTCGGCATGCAAAAGTTATGCTTTCGGAAAATCATACAAAAGAGTTCTGCGTGCAGTATGCTGATTGTCAGCGTCTTATATTTTTCCGTTTTTTCCGTGCAAATATGCGTTCGTTTTCAAAAACTCACGTATTTCGCATGATGTAAAATAAATTCCGAATTTCAGAACTGATTTTCCACGATGTCGGTAAGCACCTCTTTTATGTCCAATCCCGCTGCTTTCACCTGCTGAGGAATAAAGCTTGTGGCAGTCATTCCCGGCGTTGTGTTTATTTCAAGCATGGTGATTTTATCCGTGCCATCATCGTTTTTGGTTATTATGTAGTCAATTCTTATTATTCCGTTGCAATGCAGAATGTCATATACAGCACTTGTTATCTGCTTCACTCGCTCTGCTGTTGCTTCTGCAATACGTGCCGGAGTAATCTCCTGAACCTGTCCGTTGTACTTCGCATCATAGTCGAAAAACTCGTTCTTTGTAACCACCTCAGTTGCCGGAAGCACAACGCTCTTTTCTCTTGTCTTATAACATCCGATAGAGATTTCAGTGCCGCCGATATACTGTTCTATCATAACCTCGTCGCTTTCCATAAACGCTTTGCGCAGCGCAGGAGCTAACTGGTCGGCATTCTTCACCTTAGACACACCGAAACTGCTGCCGTCTGCCGCCGGTTTTACAAAGCAAGGCATGCCTATTTTCTCCTCAATCTCTTTCTCATCGACTTGGTTTTCGTTTCCGCGACGTATCAGAAGACTGTCCGGAACGTTCACTCCGTATCCGCGCAGATACTGGTTCAGCACGAACTTATTGAATGTCATGGCTTCCACAAGCACATCACTTGTAGAATAAGGTATGTGCAGAAGCTCGAAATAACCTTGCAGAATACCGTTCTCTCCCGGTGTTCCGTGAACGGTTATGTATGCATAATCAATCAGAACAGCCTTTCCGTTGAGCACGAAAGAGAAGTCGTTTCTGTCTATGGGCAATGTCTCTCCGTTGTCAAGATTAACGTGCCAGCTCTGTCCTTTCACGTCAACGAGATACACGTTATACCGTTCTTTGTCGAAGAAAGAATAAAGCCCTTGCGCCGAGCGCATTGAAACGTCGTACTCGGAAGAGTCTCCTCCGCAAACGATTGCTATGTTTCTTTTCAAATTTTCCATATTATCTGTTTTTGTTTATTACTTGTTATTAACCCCTTTTATGTAGTTCCTCCACTTTTCCAGAAGCATATTCATGTCGTCGGGCAATTGCGAATTGAAATCCATCTGCTTTCCGCTTGCAGGATGAATAAATCCTAATGTGCGTGCATGAAGCACCTGCCGGGGGCAGATTTTAAAACAATTCTGTATGAATGCCTTATATGATGCACTCCGTTCTCCACGCAATATCTCCGTGCCTCCATAGCGTTCGTCGCAGAAAAGGGGATGTCCTATGTGCTTCATATGCGCCCTTATCTGGTGTGTTCGCCCTGTTTCGAGGATGCATTCCAGCAACGTTACGTATCCGAAACGCTCCAAAACGCGGTAGTGAGTGATTGCAGGCTTGCCGGTATCGGAGTCCTTCGGGAACACCGTCATACGCAATCTGTCTTTCGGATCACGTCCTATGTTGCCCTCAATCCTGCCTTCCTGTTCCGTGAAATTGCCCCATACAAGGGCGTTATAGCTTCGATGCGTTGACTTATTGAAGAACTGTTTGCCGAGCGAAGTCTTTGCTTCGGGTGTCTTGGCTATCACCAACAGTCCGCTCGTATCTTTGTCTATGCGGTGCACGAGTCCTACTTCGGGGTCGTTGGCATCAAAAGATTTCAGGTCTTTAAGATGCCAAGCTACGGCATTTATGAGTGTTCCGTGAAAGTTGCCTGCACCCGGATGAACAACCATTCCTGCCTCTTTGTTTATTATCATCAGTTCATTATCCTCGTAAACCACGTTAAGTGGAATATCTTCCGCTTCTATCGAACTGTCGTGTTTCGGTCTGTCGAGCATCAAAGTGATAACGTCCGACGGTCTTACTTTGTAGTTGCTTTTCACCGCTATGCCATTAACGTGTATGCAACCGGCATCCGCTGCCGTCTGAATACGGTTTCGGCTTGAATGCTGAAGCTTTTCCGACAGATACTTATCAATGCGCAACGGCGTTTGTCCGCAATCCACTTCAACCTTCCAATGCTCGTATAGTTGAGGTTCGTCGTCATCGAGTTCTTCCGCCTCTGTCATGGCGTTGTCGTCAAGCATAATGGTTTCCTTATTCTATTCTTTTATCCTACGTGCTGTCACGCAGGTCCGTTTACAACTTCAAATTCGTCTTTTTCGGGTTCTTCCTCTACGGGTTCTTCAACCGTTTCAAGCTCTTCCGTCTCTCTATAAACAGGGTCTATGTAGTCAACAGAGTCGGTCTCGTCTCGCGTTCCGTCTCCTACTATTATCGTAAGTCTTTCATCTACCGACACTCTGTCGCCCGCATTGACATTCCTTCCGCCTGCTTTCACGCCGTAAACCCATTCCTTTTCGCCGGGAATATATTCCGGTTCGCCCACTTTGAAGCCCATTGCTATAAGCCTTGCTTTTGCTTCTCGAAGCGAACTATTGTCTATAATGTCGGGCAATGCTATTGTTGGCGAGTGCGACGAGTTTACAATTACGTATATGATATGCCCCGATTTCACTCGGTTTCCCTGTCCCGGTGTCTGTTCAAGTATGCAGTCCGGTGGCAGTGTTTTAACGTATCCCGTGTCTGTCACTACCATTTTCAGCCCTTGTCTTTCGAGTATTCTCTCTGCTTCGGCAGACGATTTATGCCTTATGTTGGGTATTATTATCGCCTCGCCGTGATGGGTATAGGCATCCAAACCAATCTTTACTCCGATGCACAACAATATAACGACAAATATCATTGCCATGATATTGCCCCACAAATATTTGCTTGCTATCTTGCCGAAGAAATCAGTTGACTTCATCTTTACTATTGTTCGTTTTCGCTACAAACTTAATGAAAAAAAATGATTTATACGCTTGTTTTTATAAGAAACTTTCGTTTGCTGCCTAAAAGACCGCTGAAAAGCAACGTGAAAGGCTGCCGGATGAGTTTTCGATAAACAGTTTATACTGTGAAAGAGCATGCTTTTCCAACACCTTTTACGCTTTTAATAGCAGTCTCTATAACGTTAAAATAAGGGTCGTTGCAGACTGTTTGCACAAAGAAAACGCTACAATAAAAACGATGTTTTTATATTCTTGATTATCAGAAACTTACAAGCGTGCTTGCAAAAGGATAACTTTTGCGTTCTGAAACCTATCCTTTTACGATGCAAAACCTATCCTTTTAGATCGCAAAAGTAATGCTTTTGAAAATTCATATAAATACTGTTGGAGGAAACAATCTCTGCATTTACTGTTTTATACGTATGCCGTTTTATGCAAAAACAGCCCATTTCATCGCTGAAATCATTGCTTTCTGCAGTGTCTGTAATGAGTGTGTGGCAGCCGTAAAGATGCTTGTGCCGTTTAATGGAATATTGTATTGGTTTGCTTTCCGCCTGCGATAGCATTTCATAAACAATCATGCAATCGTTCGCCGTTTCATTGTCCGTATCTCAGTATATATCCTTTCTTGAAAACAGTCTCTATGTTTATCGTCTCATCCGATTTCATAGCGCGGCGCAAATATGATATCTGTACGTTGAGAGCCAATGAGTTTGCGTATGAATCATCACCCCATGCCTCTTTCAGAATAGCTTCTCTCGTGACGAGACAGTTGGGCGATTCGGCAAGCATACGCAGTATTTCCGCCTGCCTGCTTGTTATTATTATTCTCTCTTTGCTGCCGCGCAACTCGTTCATTGAATAATAAAATTCAAAATTTCCTATTCGTATCGCATCATCAGACGTAGGCTCTGTTGCCGGCAACTGCTTCATCTCGTATATCATGTTCTTCATAAATTCATGCCTGATGTTGTCTATACGTTTCTGAATTATGATTGTATTAACCTGATATACCATGCAGAATGCAAGCAGGATAATAAGTATAATAGAGCCTGCAAGATACCATGCCATCGTCTTTATAGAGAAAATGACCGGTATTTCGACATCGAAACTGATTGCTTCGTATTTCAACGGATTGCTCGAATACTCCACATGAACGGTTTTCTGCATCGAACCGGTAACGCGGTATGTAGGTTTTGCAATGTATTTATCAGACTTTTTAAATCTGAAATTTCTCATTTCATATCCGTTTTTCTTTAATATCGAGTCTAATTTTTCTTTCCGGAAACGTTTGTTTTTGCTTATATCATACCTCTTTACTATGTCTGTTGTAAACTCTTCGATGTCAACATTCCTGAGCTTTGCAGTGATAACGTGCTTCTGATTTTCTTTGTTCGGCCAGTATTCCAATTTCCTGTATTTTGAATCAGAATCCATGCCGTATCTCATCATAATGTTGTTATATTTCTTTTTCTTTGGATTATCATTGCGAATGTTGAACTCTTTTATTATGGCACTGTCGCAAATCTCATGGAATTTTGCCACATCCTGCTCGCTGTTCAATTTGTATTGAGCATTCAAAAAGAACATTTGTCCTGTTATTATAAGCAGCATCGTTATGATACTTAAAAGCCAAACCGTTTTAATTCGCCTATCCATATTATATTGTTTATGTTCGGCAAAAATACGAAAAATATGCTGTAATAATATGTATATAATAAAAAAGTAATAATTTTTCCTATGTGCCGTAACATTAACATAGTAAGTATTTTTGTTTGTTGTATGGCTTTTATATAGCTTTGCAAAAGAAATAAAAGCAAGTTAACATAAAAAATATCGTAAATTATGAGAAAACTATTATTTGTTTTGTTGTCATTGTGTGTCGTTATCCCGATGAAATCGCAGATTTCCGTGATAACAAGTAAAGACCTTAGTGAAGGAAAACCGTGTGGAAAAGTGAAATATCTTGTCACTTATGATACGGAGTTTGTAAGAGATACGGCACAACATCCGTATTCAAAAGTAAAAGATCAGATGCTTTTGGAGATAGGTGATGAAGTGTCGCGCTTTTACAGTTACGGACAGTTTCAAGCCGATTCGGTAAACAGAGAGATGCTTGCGAAAGGAGAACAAAGATTTACATCGAAAGGAGTATTGCAGACAAATGTTTACAGAAACTATCCCGAAAAGGGCAAATACTTTATTACCGATGTTGCCGGTTCAGACCGTTTTGCATGCTATGAGGATGTGATTTTTCCCGAATGGGAAATAGAACCGGACAGCAGTCGCGTCATTATCGGCTACGAATGTCATAAGGCAAAGGCTCTTTTCGGAGGCAGAACGTGGTATGTATGGTATTCGGAAGACATACCGTTGGATGAAGGTGTGTGGAAATTGAAAGGACTTCCGGGACTTGTATTGCATGCGGAAGACAGCGAGGGACAATACTTTTTTACCGCAGTAGGATTGAAACAAATGAAAGAAGACAGGGATATAATGTATAAAGGAGATATTTTCGAGGTCGTTGAAAAAGATGAAATGGCAAAGACTATCAAGCGTTATCACAGCGATCCAGTAGGATATCTGACGAACGGAGCAAATGTTGTGTCGGTCAAAGTGACTGATGATAAAGGCAATCCTGTAAGCAATTTCAGTGTACCATATAACCCGATAGAGCGATGAAGCGTGTTTTCTTCATGACCGCAGTTGTCTTTCTGTGTCTTGTCATTAATGCCCAGACAACATTAAAAGGTGTTGTCGAAGATTCTGTTACGCATCAGAAGCTGCCTAATGCGAGTGTTGTCGTTCTCAGAAACGGTAAAACAGTGAAGTTCACTCGTACCGATGAAAAGGGCAATTTTAAGTTTTCGGCAATATCTTTGCAGAGCTTCATTACAGCGATTGAATCGAAGCCAAGAG
>CALGRN010000060.1 GCA_937880835.1 uncultured Prevotella sp.
CATACAACGCTATCGTCTTCCGACAGAGGCTGAATGGGAATATGCTGCGCGCGGAAAAGACGGCAACGAGTTTCCTTGGGAGAATGAAAGCGTGAAAACAGGAGAAGGCTGTTTCTATGCTAATTTCAAACCGGACAGAGGCAATTATACAAAGGACGGAAACCTTATAACAAGCAAAACGGGCATCTATGCATCAAATACTAACGGATTGTTTGACATGGCTGGCAACGTTGCTGAATGGACAAGCACGATATATACGGAAGCGGGTGTTGACGCAATGAATGATCTTAACCCGCAGTTGGATTACAAAGCCGCAAAAGAAGACCCTTACAGACTTAAGAAAAAGAGTGTTCGCGGCGGTTCATGGAAAGATCCTGAGTCATATATACGCTCTGCTTGGCGTACATGGGAATATCAGAATCAGCCTCGTTCATACATAGGCTTCCGCTGTGTGAGAAGTATTGCAAGTTCATCAAGTGTAAAACAGAAAAAGAACAAAAGGAAATAATGACAGAATATAGCAAATTTAATATCGTGTATCATCTGCAAAAGTGGATGGACAGCGTACCGGGACAAACGTTCTTGAACTATGCTTACAGTTGGGGAGCGTCAATAGTGATATTGGGAACATTGTTCAAACTGACTCACTTACCCGGAGCCAACTTGATGTTGTTTATCGGTATGGGTACGGAAGTGTTGGTATTCTTCCTCTCTGCATTTGATCGTCCGTTCGACAAGACATCCATCGGTAAGGAATTGCCTACTCATATATTCGGAGAAAATGCAAGTTCGGATGAAGCAATGGCAGACAAAAGCGAGGTTTCTTCAATGGATGGAGAACTTCATACGGCAGCTGCAACTTCCGGAAGCAATATCATAGGCGGCGGTACTATTATAATAGGTGGCAGAAACGATGCTCATGTTGCAAGCGAAGGACAATCTTATGGTGCAACAACTCAGCATGATGAAAGTTCTGATGGCATTTCTTCCGAACAGCTTGCAGCATCCGTTGGCAATAACGATTGGATAAAACATCAGCAACAAATATCTCCGGAGATGGCTGACGCAACTAATAATTATGTGGAAGAACTTAACAAGTTGACCGAAATGCTTGCAAAAGTGAGCGAACAGAGTATGCGTCTGACACGCGACAGTGAGGAGATGGAGAACCTAAACCGCACACTGACAGGCATCTGCAAGGTATATGAGATGCAACTGAAAGGTGCAAGTCAGCAGATTGGAACTATCGACCAAATAAACGAACAGAGTCGTAAAATGGCTCAGCAGATAGAACAGCTGAACAAGATTTATGCACGTATGATCGAAGCAATGACTGTGAACATGCGCACAGCTGCACCGGGAAACGTTCCCACAGTAGGCGAAGACTTGTAAGGTTAAGACCTTATTTAAGTCTATAATTAAAGAAAACAATAACAATGGCAATAAAGAAAAGACCGGTATCTCCACGCCAAAAGATGATAAACTTGCTTTATGTCGTCTTAATGGCAATGCTTGCGTTGAACATTTCAACGGAGGTTTTGGAAGGTTTCTCAATAATAGAGGAGAGCTTGAGCCGTACAACTGCCAACTCAACAAAAGAGAACAATGCCTTATACGGTACTTTTGAGGAGCAAATGAAGACCAATCCGGAGAAAGTAAAGGCTTGGTTTGAAAAAGCATCGCAAGTAAAACAGATGAGCGACTCTTTATATAATTTCGCACAGGAACTTAAAGAGGCTATCGTGAAAGAGGCTGACGGAGACAACGGTAGTTTAAAAAACATAGAGAACAAAGACAACCTTGAAGCTGCAAGTCATATAATGCTCGCGCCCGGAACAGGCAAAGGACGCAAGCTGTTTGACATGATAAACTCTTATCGTGAACGCATTGTCAAACTCGTAACTGACCCAAATCAGCGTGAAATAATAAAGAGCAACTTATCCACAAAGATACCTAAGAATGCAAACAAGGCATTAGGAAAGAACTGGCAAGAATATATGTTCGAGGATATTCCCGTTGCAGCTGCGGTTACATTCTTATCAAAAATACAAAGCGATGTGCGTTATGCAGAAGGCGAAGTGCTTCATACTCTCGTATCTAACATAGACGTAAAAGATATAAGAGTAAACAAACTCGAAGCTTTCGTTATTCCAAATGCGCGAACAGTGGTACGAGGTGACAAATTCTCTGCACAGATTGTAATGGCTGCCGTTGACACTACTCAACAGCCGGAGATTTACATCGGAGGCAGAAGAGTAAACCTGCGCAACAACACTTATGAATTTATCGCAGGACGTACTGGCGACTATACGTTGACAGGATACATCACAATGCGCAACGGAGGCGGAGATATCATACGTCGTGACTTCTCTCAGAAGTACACCGTTGTAGAACCGAGCGCAACCGTTTCTGCCGATTTGATGAACGTATTGTATGCCGGTTACGACAACCCTATAAGCGTAAGCATACCCGGAGTACCTCTAAATATGATAAGTGCATCTATGAGTGGCGGTTCTTTCGTATCAAAAGGAATGGGACGTTACATTGCACGTCCGTCAGCAGTGGGACGCGATGTAACCATTACCGTATCGTCAATGCAGACCGGGCGTGCGCAGCAAATGGGACAATTCACATTCCGCGTACGCAAGCTACCAGACCCGACAGCATACATTGCAATGGGAAACGAACGCTTCAAAGGCGGTAATCTTCCAAAGGCATCATTGATGTCAGCACACGGAATAAGTGCTGCTATTGACGATGGTCTGTTAGACATACAATTCAGAGTGGTCAGTTTCGAGACTACATTCTATGACAACATGGGTAACGCAGTACCAATGGCATCAGACGGTTCAAGATTTTCTGCCCGTCAGATTGAGGCTTTCAGAAAGCTGTCACGCAACCGTCGGTTCTACATTTCTCATGTAACGGCAGTCGGACCGGACGGAATAACCCGCCGTTTACCACACGCAATGGAAATCATTGTGAAGTAATCGGACATGCAAAAATGCAACATGCCTGCCGAAACACATACATCTTGAAGATGACGCACTTATGTATTTGCAAATGAATTAAAACGATAATAAATTAAATATAGAGCGAGTTAGGTAAAACAAACAATCCGTTCATACGTGAATATGACACATAAAAGACGGAGATTAAGACTTGCGAAACTTTAATAAAACAGATAATGAAACGGATAATCTTCATATTGTTCATAGCTTGTATGTCACAAGCAGTATGCGCACAGCCTGCCGCAAAACGCAGAGCACAGCAGCAACAGCAGTCCAAATCAAATGCGGACAACATCACTATGCGCGCTCGTATTCAGTTTCCAACTATGGCTCCGATGTCAGAAGACGTTGTTTGGAGGCGCGATATTTATCGTGAGCTCGATTTAACGAAAGATGCCAACGCCGGACTTTACTATCCCGTAGAACCCATAGGTTCGCAGATGAATCTTTTTACTTACATCTTCAAACTTGTGCTTAGCGGACTTAAAGCCTACGAATATCGTCTTGACGGCAACGAAGTGTTTACCGACAGTGCCCGCATAAAGCCATTGAACTTCCTTGACAACTATCATATATATTACGAGAGAAGAGGAAAAGGAGTGCATATAGACCCGAGTGATATTCCTTCTCGCGAGGTAAAAGGATATTATATAAAGGAAAGTGCATACTATGATCAGGCAACATCAACCTTCCATAAGAAGGTTATTGCGCTCTGTCCGGTAATGTCTCGTGAAGATGATTTTGG
This sequence comes from uncultured Prevotella sp., assembly GCA_937880835.1. Taxonomy (GTDB): domain Bacteria; phylum Bacteroidota; class Bacteroidia; order Bacteroidales; family Bacteroidaceae; genus Prevotella. The sequence continues at coordinate 3,757 of CALGRN010000060.1, forward strand.
CGATGGCTCAGCAAAATATCCTCTATTCTGGGTAAAGTATGACGATCTTGCACCTTATCTCGCTAAGCAAGTGATAATGACAAGCAATCTCAACAATGCCGCTACAATGAGTGTGGATGACTATTTCACAAAGAATATGTACGACGGAAAGATATACAAAACAACCAATATGCTTGGCAGAACGCTCGCACAATATTGCACTACCGACTCAGCAATGGCAAAAGAGCAGAAGAAAATAGAGAAAGAACTTGAAGACTTCGAGAAGAATGTATGGGGCGATCAAGCTGCAAAAGACTCTCTCGACAGCATTGCAAATGCGGAAAAGAACGTGAAAGTAAAGAAAACAAGTAAAAACCGCCGTGCAAAAAGCACGGAAACAAAGGTCAAGACGCGTCGCCAACGCAGCGAAAGTACAGGCTCAGGCTCATCTTCCGCACGTGTTTCCGTACGTCGTCAGCGACACTAATATCAACATTTTTAAATTTTATTGAAATGAAAAAGTTTACTTTTTTGGCAGCAATTGCTATATCTATGATTATGGCACTGCCTGCAAATGCACAGGTAAAATTCGGACTGAAAGGCGGTCTTAACGTAACAAGCATGTCTTTGAGCAGTGAAGAATTGACAGACCCTTCCAACCGTACTGGCTTCTTCGTAGGTCCTACTGTAAAGTTCACCTTACCTATCGTTGGACTTGGGGTAGATGCTTCTGTGTTGTATGACCAACGTTCTGCCGACGTAAAGAACAAGAAAGAAGTTAAGAAAGAAATCAAACAGCAGTCTGTTAACGTTCCTATCAACTTGCGTTACGGTTTCGGTTTGTCAAGCATGGCAAGCGCATTTATCTTTGCAGGACCGCAGTTTGGCTTCAATGTAGGTGATAAAGAATACAAATGGGATGATAAAAGCAATTACACATTGAAGAAATCAAATCTCAGCATAAACGTGGGACTTGGCGTTACTTTCATTGATCACCTACAACTATCGGCAAACTACAACATTGCATGCGGTAAGACAGCAGACGTTTCTGTAATAGATGTTGCCAAGAAACTGAAAAGCCACAACAACGCTTGGCAGATTGGATTGGCATACTATTTCTAACGAGCTGATATTCAGCAACATTTAAACATGATTTCAAAAGGGCTTCTTTTGCATTGCAAGAGAAGCCCTTTTGCATTGCAAAAGTTATCCTTTCGTCATGCAAAACAACAACTATTGCATAACCACAATTAAACCATTGATTTTAAAACAGACCGAAGTAACAGAAAAACACTTAAAACACAAAAACGAAAACAATTTATTTGGAGAAATGAAAACAAATACGTATATTTGCAACATACACAAACAAATGAGGTGACTATTTGTATTTTGCAACAGCATAATATATCATATACTCTAAAATCAATAAACTATGAAATGTAAAAATTACTACTTTTTATTTTTCGTCTTCATTCTGTTATTGTGGACGAATGGTGTTAAGGCAACCGGTAAAATAACAATGAAAACAGACAGACAGCCGGGTCAGAAAATCGAGATGCATCTTAAAGCAAAAGGAGACATTGGAATTGAAGGTGTTATTGAAGCAGGACAACAAGGTTACAAAATCTACACTTTGACGTCAAATGAAATCGTAATCAACGGAGATATCACCTTTTTCGCCTGCAACGAAAATGACCTGACAGAGGTAAATATTTCCGAATGCACCTCGATTGATACCATGCAGGTCATCTTCAACAAGCTCAAAATACTTGATTTGAGTGCTAACAAGAAACTGAAAAACGTATTCTGTTATGGTAATAAAATCGAAACACTTACACTCGGAGAATTGCCGGAATTGGAGAAACTCCTATGTCATGCAAACAGTCTTAATGCCATTGATCTTTCAGGACTTAGGAACTTACGTAAATGTTGGGTTTCCGATAACCCCATGAAGCAAATAGATCTCTCTGCCAATGAATTGCTTGAAGATTTCTCATGCAGCAATACTCCCATAAGTGAATTGGACTTAACCCACACAAAAGCATTGAAATGGCTTAATTGCAGTGCATCAGGAATCCGCAATATCAATATCAATAATTGTCCGGATTTGGAAGTTTTCTATTGTTCTGAATTAAAAATCGACAAGGTAGATTTATCAAACAACAAGAAACTTAAAGAGATAGCAATCCATACCAACAATTTTACGACACTCGACTTTTCAATGCAACCCGATATTCGTAATATCGAATGTTATAACAACAATATAAACAAAGCAGGAATGGACGCACTCGTAGCTTCTCTGACAATTCGCAAAAAACAAGACAGAGCAAAACTTGTAGTCGTCAATACACAAGGTTCAGTTGAAAAGAATGTTTGTTCAAAGGCAACCGTAGCCATTGCCCAAGAAAAAGGTTGGAAAGTTCTTGATTATGCAAACGGCTATTACACTGCCTATGAAGGAAGTGAAGGAGGAGATACAGAAGACAATTATATACGACTTACTACCAATAAACCGGTTGGCACAGAATTGACTTTCTATGCCGTTGCACTTAATCCGATAGACGTAGAGGGTGCAGAAGTGCTGGAAGTAGATAACACCACTCTCCGCCTGAAAGTAATTCAGCCTGATATAACCATTAAAGGTGATGTAATAAACTTTGCCGCCCAAAAGTCAGGAATAACATTTGCTGAGGCTAAGAGCAAGTTGTTATTGTCTCTTTGGTTAGATGAAAACGAGCTTGAAAACCTTAATTTGAATGAAAATTCCACGATCTCGGTTCTCAATGTTGAAAAAAACAAACTGAAATCTCTTGATGTTAAATCAATGACAGGTTTGGAAGAGCTTTATTGCGGTGATAACATGTTAACAGAACTCAATCTAAGCGGACACAGCATGTTGACCAAACTTGCCTGCCAGAACAACATGCTTGAATCGCTCGACTTCTCTAACACTCCTTTAATTGGCTTCATTGCTTGTTACGGAAACAAAATAAATGAAAAATCCGGATTATTCTTTGAGAGTCTGCCTGAATGTCAGACACCTATAAACAATGGTAAAGGAGTAATTATTTTCGTTGACTCACACAATCCGGAAGAGGGCAACAGTGCATTCATGACAGATGTGCTTGTGGGCAAAAATAAGAACTATGACGTTATAGACTATATTGGCGGAACTGCCGGATTGCAAGGAAAGCCATACGAAGGAATATCAGAACAGGAAGAACTTAAACTCTATGTCGGTGGCGTTCAGATAACTCCTGAAAATGCAGGAGACGTTCTTGGAGACGGCGGAACAGTGGTTTACGACATGGGAAGCAAGACTCTTACACTCAACAATGCTCAATTCATCTCACCCGAAGGCAACGGTGGTATTGCAAACAGCAGTGTGGATGATCTCACAATACGTCTTATCGGCAACAACAGCGTGACATCGCAAGGCTCATACACAGGCTTGGGATTAAGCCATCGCACTAAAATCACCGGCGAAGGAAGTCTATCAATAAATGGAGGAAGCGGCGGAATATACATCAACAAGACGCAACTCATCATAGAAAACTGTTCTGTGGAAGTTGTAGGTAAAGTAGGAATTGTTGGCTACGACGGTAAATCCGGCGAAGAACTCATCGTAGATAATGCAACAATAAAGGTGACAGGAGCGCAAGGTGCAGCTTTCTTCATAAGCAACATTGAGACAAAACAAAGCCTGTTTGATCCCCAATATGGTGCTCATTTTGATAAATCTTCAAGAATGGTTGTAAATGAACAAGGTGAACTTCTTAAAGGAACATTTGCCATTATCCCCGAAACAACTGCCATAAAACCGACAGATGCCGATGCCGAAGCATTTATCATGATGATTTATGACATGCAAGGACGTCGCCTGAACGAGTTGCAACATGGATTGAATATTGTGAAAATGAACAACGGACAGACTCGAAAAGTAATAGTAAAGTAAAATATGTTCGATGTGTAGAAGTTATTTCTACACACACAAACTTTTAAAACAACAAATCCTCGAAAACATTTTGATTTTCGAGGATTTGTTGTTTTTTAAACGAACCGATATACAATCATATATTCCATAAAATGAAACAACAATACATAAGCCTTTTATCATATAAACAATACGTTGCAAACGGCTTTTCAAAAGTTATCCTTTTGCAGCCTAAAAGGATAACTTTCATCGTGCAAAAGGATAACTTTCGCAATGCAAAACAATAACTTTTGAAATGCGTCTTATATATCGGTTATCTTCAACTGCGTTCATGTCAGTTAATCAGACTTGTGTCATTTCAGAATTTAAGGTTACAAAAGAGTCCCGCTATTCACTGAATCAACACACTGTTATAATACGTCTGACTCACATTTTTACAAATATCGATTTGCGATACCTGCCGTTAGAAAGTGCAAGATTATTGCCGCCGATACCTACTTATTATGACACGTCGAAAACAAAAGCAAAATACAATCATAACATGTTTGTATTTTTACTGTGACAGACATAGTTGTTTTGTTCGCAAAATAATGCATAACATTTTGATAAACATACATTTATGTCGGTACATGCATTAAGTTTCGGAAGCGCATCACAATAAGACAGTATTGTGTATATCGTTGATTTAAACTAACTTTGCGTCGCTTTATAATAAAACATTTATAGATTATGATACAAAGATTTACAGTTTTTATTATCGGATTAATGTGTGCTGTCGGTGTATCGGCACAACAAACCGACGCCATGCTCTTCGGTGATGTGAAGAGTAAAGTTACAGGCGAGCATCTGCCTTATGCCATAATAAGCGTTAAAGGAACAAAAATACGCACAGTGGCAGACGGAAGCGGACATTTCAAAATGGCTAATCTGCCTGTTGGAAAACAAACCGTTGTTGCCACACTCGTAGGCTATAAGGACCAGGAAGTAGAAGTTACGATGTCTCGCGGAAAAGGAACAGAGGTTTATTTCCAACTCGACGAGGATGTGCTGGACCTCAATCAAGTGGTTGTTACCGGTACACGTACACAGCACTACGTGAAAAACGTACCTATACGCACAGAGGTAGTGACCTCGCAAGCACTTGATGTAAAGAACGCGCAAAACATGTACGAGGCTCTCGAAGGAGTTCCCGGAATACGCGTTGAGCAGCAATGCCAGTTCTGTAACTTCTCTATGGTGCGCATGCAAGGGCTTGGAGCAGAACACACACAGGTGCTTGTTGACGGAGAACCGATATACTCCGGACTCGCAGGAGTTTACGGATTGCAGCAGATGGGAACAAATGATGTTGACCGTCTTGAAGTGGTTAAGGGTGCAGGTTCTGCACTATACGGCAGCAGTGCGGTTGCAGGAGCAATCAACATCATAACGAAAGAACCTACTTATGAACCATTCGTAAAGGCTGATGTGCAGTTCGGAAACTGGGGATACAAAAACTACAACGCATCAGCATCTATGAGAACGACATAGGATTGAATATATTCGCTCAACGCACCGAAATGGATGCCTTAGACGACACGCAAGACGGTCTGACAAGGGATGAAGTGAAACACAAAGACGGTATTTCCGACCGAGTAGAGATAAAGACTACCAATGTAGGTTTCGGCTTCTATCTATACAATCCGTTCTCTGTGGGCGACAAACTTGTAATTCGCGGAAAGGCGATAGACGAACAGCGGGCAGGCGGAACAATGACTGACGATGCATACAAGAACCCTTATACGGCAGGAACTGAAAACATTCAGACCAACCGTTTGTCTGCCGAACTGACATATACCACACCTATCGGCAGCAATTCGGAACTCAACTTCTCAACCGCTTACGTATATCACAGACGCAATGCTACTAACGATACGTTCTTGGGAGATTACAAAAAAACTCACGAAGATAAGTCGCCGGATGTGGAATTTATGCGTCCTTACATCGCAAAGGAAAATTCTTTCACTCCTTCACTGACCTTTTCAAGCAAGCTCGGCAACCATAATCTGCTTATAGGAATGCAGGGTTACTTCACAAGACTGCGCGAGACAGGACTCTATTGCATCACAGACGATACTTCGGCTTATTTAGGTGAGTCTTATTCTTCATTGGGAAAGAAGCACGCAAACGAATTCGGTGCGTTCTTACAGGATGAATGGAACATCCTTCCAAACCTCACGGTAGTGCCCGGTTTGCGTCTTGATGTTCACAATTCGGGTGAGTCTTACGAGTCGGATAAAAAGGTTTTCGACAGTGCTTTCCCTGAAACGAAATTCAACGAGACAAGTGTCAATCCTCGTCTTGCAGTGAAATACGAAGTATCAAAAGCATTCGTTCTTCGTGCAAACTTCGGTACCGGATTCCGTGCGCCTTACGGATTCTCTGAGGATTTGCATCTTTGTTCAGGTTCTCCGCGCGTTTGGAAGTCTTCAAACCTTAAAGCCGAGAAATCAGTAAGTTTCAATTTGTCTGCCGACTACTACGGAGACAACTATCAGTTCAGTGCAAACATATTCCGCACAAACCTGAAAAACAAGATCGAATTCTCTGATGCAAGCGACGATGTGAAGAAACTCGGATACACATATCAATGGGAAAACGTTGCCGATGCTTATGTTCAGGGAATAGAACTCGGTGCAAAATACAACCCGTTCAGAGACTTTACTGTGGGTCTTAACTGGACATTCAATCAAGGCAAATACGACAAAGTGCGTGGCGACTGGGAAGGAACTGTCTATGAAAAAGACAGCAAGAACGTTTCACGTTTCCCCTCAATGACGGGCGATTGGACTTTGGAATATACTCCCGACGATTGGACTTTCTCGCTTACCGGTTCGCTTCAAGGCAAAATGTACATAGACTACATGTCGGAAAACGCGGCAAACTCAAAGATAAAGAAAACAAATGCGTTCACTCTCTGGAACTGTCGTGTAGCCAAGAAGTTCAACGATGTAGTGACAATATACGCAGGAGGAAAGAATATTTTCAGCTATATTCAAGACGAGAAGCATACGGATGATGCCGCATTTATGTACGCTCCGGTTTACGGTGCTACTTGGTATGCAGGCATAAGCGTAAAGATTTAACAACTCTGAATTTAATTACTAATAATCATTTTTGCAGGGTGCATCATTCCGGATGCACTCTGTTTTCGTGTAATAATGTTATGCTCGGGCATGAGAAACATTGACATGCAAACAGAATTGCATATCACATTCAGCATTATAACAGTTTTATCATAGCATGAAATCTTTTTCCTTTTTCTCTTTTTTACATCATGAAAAGCTGTAAAAAACGTGAATAAAAAAGTGTCATTTAATTTTACAATGCCGTCGAAGAAATCGTTTTTTGATTTTGAACGCATATTTGTACGCGAAAATCGCAATTTTATAAGACGCTGAAAACAAACAAGTTACAATATCGGAGCATAATGGTTGAAAATCAAAAGTTATCCTTTTGCATCCTGAAAGGATAACTTTCGCATGCAATAAACTATTGTTTTGCAGCATAAAACCAATGAAACAGGATTGCAAAAGGATAGCTTTTGCAACCATGAAACAAAAAAACAGCTGTCAAAAAGAGCTTTTCCTGCTTTTCAACAGCTGTTTTCTTTACTTTTAAATTCAGAATAACATTTACATTATATGCCTCATCATGCCCTGTTGATTTGCAACCTGCATAAATTATCCGATGCATTGTTTCCGCACATTTCGGATATTGCGAACAGTTGACATGAGATAAAATACATACGTATATGCAAACCGACAAAATCTATATGATAATTATAAATATGGCGTATTAAATCCGATGATGATATAATCAGACTGTCTCTATTCCTTATCTCCGCACTCTTTAACTCGCTTGAACAGGTCGGATGCGAAGACCAAATCATTAAGTTTCGCGTTTGTAGAAGTCATAACATCGTCTTTCGTGCCATGCCATTCCTTACGACCTTTATATATAAACAATATGCTTTCACCTATACCCATTACCGAATTCATATCGTGAGTGTTGATAATGGTAGTCATGTTGAACTCCTGCGTTATGCTATGGAGCAACTCGTCGATTACAAGTGAAGTCTTAGGGTCTAATCCCGAGTTCGGTTCGTCGCAGAAAAGATATTTCGGATTAAGCACGATTGCGCGCGCAATGGCTACTCGTTTCTGCATACCACCGGACAGTTCGCCGGGAAACTTGTGTTGTGCGTCAATCAGATTTACACGCGAAAGGCAGTCCTGAGCACGCTTTACACGCTCTCGATTGGTTTTTTCAGAGAACATATCGAGCGGAAACATCACGTTCTCCAACACGGTAAGAGAGTCGAAAAGCGCAGCACTCTGGAATATCATTCCCATCTCTCGGCGCATAAGAATTTTATCTTTCTTGCTCATGTTCACAAAGTTGCGGCCATCGTAAAGCACATCGCCCGATGTAGGTTCAAGCAATCCGACAAGGTTTTTCATCAGAACAGTCTTTCCTGAGCCGCTCTGTCCTATGATAAGATTGGTTTTCCCCTCCTCGAACACCGCGCTTATGTCGTGCAAAACCTCTTTGTCGTCGAACGATTTATACAGCTTTTTTATTTCTATCATATTCTATTGTTATATCCTTTTTATATATCAAGAAAGCAACTGAGTAAGGAACACGTCTGAGAAAAGAATGAGAACGCTTGAACTGACCACTGCATCGGTACTGGCTTTCCCCACTTCTACCGAACCGCCTTCAACCGTATAACCGAAGAATGATGCCACACTTGCTATGATGAATGCAAAAAACAAACTCTTGATAACACTCATCCATACAAACCATTGGTTGAAATCATGCTGCAAACCAAGCGTTAAATCTTCGGGGCTTAGGATATGTCCTATATAGGCAGTTCCATACGCTCCGAGAATACCTGTTGCCGAACTGAATATCACGAGAAACGGCATTATCGTTATCAAACCGAGTATCTTTGGCAGAATAAGATAGCATGCAGAGTTTACACCCATTATTTCAAGCGCGTCTATCTGCTGCGTTACACGCATCGTTCCAAGCTCCGATGCAATGTTAGAACCTACCTTTCCCGCAAGAATAAGACACATTATGGAACTTGAAAACTCCAAAAGCATGATCTCGCGGGTAGTATATCCCGAAACCCAACGAGGCATCCAAGGGCTCTGTATGTTGAGTTTCATCTGTATGCATATAACTGCGCCGATGAAAAAGGATATGAGCAGCACTATTCCAATGGAATCAACTCCGAGTGCGGACATCTCTTTCACATAACGTTTAAAAAACATACGCATTCTTTCGGGACGCGAAAACGAACGCCCCATAAGCATTATATATTTGCCAAGCGTATTAAGATACCTGATTATAATCATATCATCAAAGTGTAATTACTTTGCAAAAGTAACCAAAATTCGATTAAAAACTGCTATATCTTCAACAGTTTTTAGCTTTAACAACGTTATTAGAGTTTATTTTACTACTTTTGTACGCAAATTAAAAGTTTATGAATGAAAACGGCAATCATATCGTAACACACGACAGGGAGCGTATGGTTCTTCGCACCGAAGGACTTGTAAAGCGATACGGCAAGCGCACTGTTGTCAACGATGTGTCGATAAGTGTGAGGCAAGGAGAAATTGTCGGGCTGCTCGGTCCTAACGGTGCAGGCAAGACAACATCATTCTATATGACCACCGGACTGATAGTGCCGAACGCCGGACATATATATCTTGACGACAAGGAAATAACTGATTATCCCGTATATAAGCGTGCGAGAGCCGGCATTGGCTATCTTCCGCAAGAAGCAAGCGTATTCAGAAAGATGAGCGTAGAAGACAATATAATGTCTGTTTTGGAAATGACAAAGCAGACAAATCAATATCGTTTGCAGAAATTGGAAAGCCTTATACGAGAGTTCCGTTTGGAAAAGGTGCGCAAAAACAAAGGCGACCAACTTTCGGGAGGAGAACGCAGACGCACCGAGATAGCCCGTTGTCTTGCCATAGACCCTAAGTTCATAATGCTCGATGAACCTTTCGCGGGTGTCGATCCGATTGCCGTTGAAGACATTCAGCATATCGTATGGCAGCTGAAATACCGCAACATAGGAATTCTTATAACCGATCATAATGTGCAGGAAACGCTCACCATAACCGACAGAGCATATCTTCTTTTTGAAGGAAAGATTCTTTTTCAGGGCAATCCGGAAGAACTTGCAGAGAATAAAATAGTAAGAGAGAAGTATCTGAGCAACAGTTTCGTGCTGCGAAAGAAAGATTTTCAACTTATTGATGAAGAGAAAAAAGCACGCGAAGCAGAGCTTGATGGTTAAAAAAACAAATTTTTATCCGTTATATTAGGCAGTTACATTAATAATAACTAATTTTGCAATTCGTTTTAAAAACGAAAAAACGGCGATAATGTCGGACAAAAACGAAAGCGGCAGAGTAAAAACATAAGACCTTAAAGGTGTAAAAAGAAACCGCTTGCAACAAGCACACGATAAGAAAAAATAATAATTAAAACAGAACGCAAGTCAGACAGACAGGAGCTGCCAACAGGCATACTGCCTTGTCAGTCAGTTGAAAAAGACGTTTGATTTGCGAAAGATAGAAACATAACAAAAGAATAAGAGATGAAAATTTCATTTGAAAATCCAGACAAAGTCAATGGACTTTTGACACTGACGGTTGAGGAAACCGACTACAAAGAGAAAGTTGAAAAGACGTTGAAGGACTATCGCAGAAGAGCAAACATACCGGGTTTCCGTCCGGGAATGGCGCCTATGGGAATGGTAAAGAAACAGTTCGGAAACACTGTGAAAGTGGACGAGATAAACAAAATCATAGGCGAAGAATTGCAGAAATACATCGTGGACAACAAAATACAAATGCTCGGACAGCCTCTTGCATCAGAAAAACAAGAGCCGCAGGATTTGGAAAAGGAAGCTCCATATACGTTTATGTTCGACATTGCAATAGCTCCTGAATTCAAAATAGAGCTTACCGAGAAGGATAAAATAGATTATTATAACATCAAGGTTGATGACAAACTCATCGAACAACAAATAGAAATGTTCGCTTCACGTGCAGGAAAATATGACACAACGGCTAAGGAATACACCGAAGGAGACATGATAAAAGGCGACTTGCGCGAGCTTGATGAGAAAGGAAACACTAAGGAAGACGGTCTGACTGTTGAAGCTGCGGTTCTCATGCCGAGCTATATTAAACCGGAAGACCAGAAGAAACTTTTCGACGGAGCTAAACTTGGAGACATCATAACATTCAATCCGCGCAAGGCATATCCTGAAAGCGACATTGAGATTTCATCTCTCTTGAAGATCGAAAAGGATGCGGCAAAAGACATTACGGCAGATTTCAGCTATCAGATTACGGAGATATCACACTTCCAAAAGGCTGAGGTTAACGAAGAGTTGTTTGAAAGTGTTTACGGAAAAGAAGCCGGAATAAAGGATGAAAAGCAGTTCCGCGAGGCAATAGAGAAAGGTTTGCAGGGGCAGCTTGCAAAGGACAGCGACTATCGTTTCCTTTTAGATTTGCGCAAATATGCTGAAAAGAAAATCGGAGAACTTACATTCCCGGATGCCATATTGAAGCGCGTCATGCTGGAAAATAACAAGGAAAGAGGCGAAGAATTCGTAGAAAAGAACTACGAAAACAGCATAAAGGAACTTACGTGGCATCTCGCTAAGGAGCAGCTTGCAACGGCAAACGGAGTCAAGATAGAAGATGAGGACGTCAGGAACGCGGCAAAAGAGTCGGCAAGAGTTCAGTTTGCACAATACGGAATGAACAATGTTCCTGACGAATATGTAGAGAACTACGCCAACGAGATATTGAAGAAGCGCGAGAATATCGACGGTTTTGTTGACCGTGCGCTTGACATCAAGCTGTCGGCAGCTATCAAGAACGTTGTCAAACTGAACACAAAAGAAGTGACACTTGATGAGTTCAACAAACTGATGAGTGAGCAACAACAATAATAAAGCATAACAGCAGGTTCGCTTCGCAACAAGAAAAGAACTGTATGCGAGCATGCTTTACTACACATAAATTATCAACACATGCGGCATATCACATATTTACGTGGCATGCCGCATGCATTTTTTATATACGAAAAATACAAGCCTGTATATCAGCACGTTGTCAATCGCTTTGCGAAAGCTGTCCTTTTGCGCTGTAAAAGTTATTGTTTTGGCTTCCAAAAGGATAACTTTCGCAATGCAAAAGGATAACTATTGTTTTTCATAAGTAAAACACCCATGAAAGGACATGGCAGATTTCGTTACATGACAACGGCATAATTGCACCTTAGTATGACTGCAAAAACATTTTTTAGGAAAAAAACTTATTAAATAAAATCGGTTATACGCTTTTTTTATTATCTTTGTCTATGAATAGACGATACATACCTTTGCGAGTTAATGAAAAAGGAAGCAGAATTCCGGTTTTATCATAATGCGCGCGGCACGGTATTTGTTATTGCAACAATAATAAAAGAGGCGCATAACCTCTGTTTTTGTCTAACAAAACAATAAATAAGAATATGAATGATTTCAGAAAATATGCCACAAAGCATTTGGGCATTAACGGCATGGTGCTTGACGATGTAATAAGTACACAAGCACAGTATCTAAACCCGTATATATTGGAAGAAAGACAGCTTAACGTCACTCAGATGGACGTGTTTTCACGTCTTATGATGGACCGTATCATCTTTCTTGGCACTCAGATAGACGACTATACCGCCAACACATTGCAGGCGCAGCTTCTCTATCTCGACTCCGCTGATCCCGGTAAGGATATTTCCATATACATAAACTCACCCGGTGGAAGCGTGACAGCAGGGCTCGGGATATACGACACGATGCAGTTCATATCAAGCGATGTTGCAACAATATGCACGGGAATGGCTGCATCGCTGCTTGTTGCAGGCACGGAAGGCAAACGTTCCGCCCTCACTCATAGCAGAGTAATGATTCATCAGCCTCTCGGAGGCGTTCAAGGACAGGCTTCTGACATAGAAATAGAGGCGAAAGAGATACAGAAGTTCAAAAAAGAACTATACACGATCATATCCGAACACTCTCATACTCCATATGATAAGGTGTGGAAAGACAGTGACAGAAACTACTGGATGACGGCAGATGAAGCTAAGGAATACGGTATGATAGACAACGTTTTGAAAAGAAAAGACGCGGCAGACAAAGTATGAGCATAACCGAACAAGGCATTCATGACAAGAAGCATGAATGCATATCGGTTGGCAAAAACAAATAAATGGAATACGAAAACCGCCACATAGCAGACAATCGGTGTGCGAACAAGAGTGACATTTCAAAAGAAAGAGAGAGATAAATGCAAAAGAAAACTTGCAGTTTCTGCGGCAGAAACGAGAATGAAGTAAAACTGTTGATAACCGGACTTAACGGTTTCATTTGCGAAGACTGCACGCAACAGGCTTATCAGATAATAGAATCGGCGGGCATGTTGGATTTGTCTTACAAGACCGACACAGGCAAGTCGGAATTCAAGATAAAGAAAGTGCCTAAACCGAAAGAAATAAAAGAGCATCTCGACCAATATGTCATAGGACAGGATGATGCTAAAAGATTTCTGTCGGTTGCAGTCTATAATCACTACAAACGTCTTCAACAACCCAAAGATGACAATGGCGTTGAGATAGAAAAGAGCAACATCATAATGGCAGGAAGCACGGGAACAGGCAAGACTTTGCTTGCAAGAACCATCGCAAAGCTGCTCGATGTGCCATTCACAATAGTAGATGCAACCGTCTTTACGGAAGCCGGCTATGTGGGAGAAGACGTTGAAAGCATTCTCAGCCGACTTCTTCAAGTGTCCGACTACGATGT
>CALGRN010000061.1 GCA_937880835.1 uncultured Prevotella sp.
ACTTATGCGTTGCACGTCAATGCGCTGCGTCCGGCTTCGTATTGTATCGAGAAGCATTCCCGGTTCTTCGCTCACAAGCAGGAATACGGTTTGCATAGGTGGTTCTTCGAGCAGTTTAAGCAGCTTGTTTGCGCTTGTTCTGTTCATCCTTTCGGGCAGCCATATTATTGAAATCTTGTATCCGCCCTGACTCGATTTTAGACTAAGTTTGCGTGAAAGCTCGTCGCTTTCTGCGCCTGTTATCACCGCTTGCTGATTGTCTGCATTCATACTTTCCATCCATTTGTCCAACGTGAAGTATGAACCTTGCATTAGCATGCCGTGCCATTCTCTTGCAAAATCATCGCTCACCGGCTGATGTTCGCTTCCCATACCGGGCAATTTCACTGTCGGATAGGTGAAATGAAGGTCGGGATGTTCCCACTTTCGAAGCATTGCTTCGGCGTTCGAGCTATTGTTTGAGTTTTCTGTTCCGCCATTTTCATGAGTCAGGAGATATGATGCGAAAGCAAGAGCAAGCGACATCTTGCCTGCTCCTTTCGTTCCGCAGAACAAAAGAGCGTGCGGAACACGTCCTTCGTTTGCCATTTGCATAAGTCTCTGCTTTACATGTTCCTGCCCTATGACATCATCAAACTTCATATCAATTTAAATCATGTTGCCGTCAAAATGACACATTCTGATTGCAAAAATAATAAAAAAATGTGTTATCTCTATTATAATATGTATTTATTTGCTTTTATTGTCCTGAATTGTAATGGGCAAAGCAATGCTTTATATATTGTCTGTCATCAAGCAACAAGCTCGCAGTTTATACATATCGCCGTGTGTTTTTATACTCTGAAACCATATTGATTTAAACATGAATTCAAAGAATTTCAGGTATCGAACAACGTGCATCAGATTAACTCATTTCAATGTAGTTGAAAATAATAAGTTTCCAAATGATATTTCAAAAGCTATCCTTTTGCAGGCTGAAAGTTATTGTTTTACACTCTGAAAGTTATCCTTTTGCATTGCGAAAGGATAACTTTTGAAAGGACGTTGTTAACGTGAGTTCTACGAACTACAATTAGTTTGATAATCTGATGAATAATAAGTTTTTATAACTTTAAATTATTAATTAATCCGAATTCTATTAATTCAAGCCAATATATTTAAATATAATCGTTACAATCAGCATGTAGGGACAGACCATGTGTCTGTCCGATAAATAACAGGCGGATACATTCAACATTGTTAAATGAAAGCAGACACGTGGCAATTCGGACACGCACAGGGCGCGTCCCTACATAAAGGATATAATATATACATCACAATCAGCACGTAGAGGCAGACCCGATGTTTGTCCGATAAATGTAAAACAACACTATCTCGTATAGGTATGGCTGCAAAAAACATTTAGAAGACAGAAACAACGAACTTTATATTTTGCTCATTGGATGAAAAAGGCACGGTTTAATTGCTTTTTTATTACTACTAAAAACGGTTTGCCATACAAACCGTACTATAAAACAATTGCCGTTTGCAAATATGCATTCAGGCAGCAATGGGATTAATGATTGAAAGAGGCACGACCGAAAAGCACACGGTTATACAACAGAACGATATATCATATACAAAAGAAAAATAGCTGCAAGACCTTGATCTTGCAACGATTTATTCACCTTATGAAAATTTATTCGAATCCTTATTAAAGGTTCTCCGAACTTCTCTGCGGAAAGAACGGGATTCGAACCCGTGAATCGGTTTTGCCGATTACACGCTTTCCAGGCGTGCCTCTTCAACCACTCGAGCACCTTTCCAATGTTTATTCGGAATGCAAAATTATGTCTTTTTGTTTAATTTCAGCAATAAAAAAGAGAAAAAATAATCCTCAGCATGTCTTTTATCATTTTTTATTATGCTTTCCGCAGGTTTTCTCATTAATGTATGTTTCATTGTCTAACGCACGTTCTTTATCCTGAGCGGTATTCCTATGACAAACTCGGTTAAATCTGCTTTCGTTCTATGAGCTTTCACATTGACACCCAACGACAGCCCTCCAAACTTCTCGAACGCGTAATGTATGCCGATACGTTCGTAATAAGGCGTCTCGTTTTCTTTCGCATTCTCGCCCATTTGTCTGAAAACATAAAAGCCGAAAGATACGGCAAGCGAAAGATTATGATAGAAAACTTCGTGCTTGGCTGCTATTCCCAACGACCAAGGGCTGTGATTCTGCGAATGACCGGAAGCGTTGTCCAAGTCTGATATATGCGATGCGTAGCTTCCATAGAACAAATCCATTCCTATGCCGGATGCCCAACGGCGTGCATAACGGTACATTGCATCGGTCTGAACGGAATAAGCCGAATAGAGTTTAAACTTATCTGTGCGATACTCGGGATTTGTTTTCGGAGTGCCGAACTGTGTCAGCAACCAATCTTCAAGCATCGTTTTTCCTCCCAATCCGGCAGTAAAATTCAGGTAAAAGTATTTTTGGAAAGGCTTTTCGTTTATGGTATGAGATCTGTTTACAATCGTTTCATAATAAGGATAATACACGAGTCCCAGAGTTGCTCCTACGGTATTTGAACCTTTATTCGGTCGGTATAGCGCACCGTTGCTGTGATGTACGAAATCTATACCGCCTCTTACGCCCCAGCATTTCGCGAAACGGTAGGTCGTATGCAGTCCTATACCGAAATAAATCAGCATCCGCGTACCTATCAACTCATTGTCTATGTTATTCTCCTTGTCGTATTTCACATTGTTATACCCCACTCCGAAACTTAAAGTATAATCGGTTTCCCAATGCTTAGTTCTGAAAAACGGACGTGCGAACGTACCGTAAAGCGATAGGGTATTGCCAAGACGAGAATCGTAGTCAACTTCTTCTGCCAAGCCCCAATCGGCATCTTTATATCTGTGAAGACGAACTTTGTCGTTGAAAGTGTATCTCAATCCGAGCGAAAACGTTGGATAACCGTAATCGGCAGCGTAATCATCGCTATCGGAAGGAAGAGCTGTTCGAGACAATTCGGCAGCTATCGACAGATTGTTCTTATCGTGTATCCACTTACGCGTGTATTTATCCAACACTAAAACACGTCCCGGCATGATGCTAAGAGCACCTCCCCAACGCTGCAAAGTGTCTTTTTCCGTTGCCATGCTGCATGTAAAAAGCAACATGGCAGCAACGATTATGACCAACCGGCGCAATATCATAAGCCGAATATTCTTCTTACATTGGCTTCCGTTTGTTGTGCAACTTCATATTCGGAAATACCGTAACATTCTGCCACCTTGATCAGAACATATCTCGTAAAGGCACTTTCGTTGCGCTTTCCTCTCATCGGAACGGGCGACATATAAGGCGAATCGGTTTCCAACACAATTCTTTCTATCGGAACATTCGGCAGCACATGGGGCAGATTACTTTTGTTAAAGGTAAGCACTCCGCCTATTCCCAATACGAAATTGTCAAACGAAAGCAACTCGGCGGCTTCCTTTTCGTTGCCAGTAAAGCAATGGAAAACACCTCCTACAAGTTCTTTTCTGTAACGGTTTAGCAACCTTACCAACTCGTTTTGAGCCTTACGGCAGTGTATCATGAGCGGAAGTTTCTTCTCTATCGACCATTTCACCTGCTCTTCAAAAGCATCCAACTGCTCTTTTTCGTATTCTCTGCTCCAATAATAATCAAGTCCTACTTCGCCTATCGCAATGAAATCAAGAGGCGGCGACGGTGAAAGCACGTTGTCGTCCAATTTCTTTTTCATCTCGGCAAGCGTCTCTTTATAATCTGCTTTCACTTCTTCGGGATGCAGTCCCAACATCGGATAGGCATATCCGGGATAGTTTCTGCACAGTTCAAGCACCGTATCTGCCGACTTTAAGTCTATTGCCGGTACGAAGACTTTTGCCACTCCGGCGTCTTTCGCACGTTGTATCACATCGTGTAAGTCGTCCTTGAAGTCCTCAACATCAAGGTGAGTATGCGTATCGGTGAATGTAAATGTCATGAAATAGAAATTCTTTTGTTTAATAAATATGCTCCTCGTTGCGTCTGTAATAATACACGACACCCAACTTTCTGCATTCATTGAATCGTGTTTCGGGTGGAAGTTCGGCGAAATGAGCTTCTATCTGATTCCACAGTTCAAGCAATATTTCATCCACTTCGGGTCTTATCTTGGCTATCTCTTCAAGTGCTTTGGATGTTCTCCGTTGCAGATTGCTTTGGTTTTCGTAAGCCTCTTTGAAGATGTCATAATGCGTTGCAACCATTCCTATCGTTGGATTGTAGATGGCTCTTCCGCCCTTTTTCATTCTCGCTCTTTCGCCTTCGATGACCTTTTTGCCCCATATTATCACGCCGTCTATCGTTTTCAGATTAGGAAGAGTTGTGGTTTCAGCGTCCAGACCATACAAGGGAAGATACGATTTCTTTATTTCTCCGCGCTCTACTGCCATAAACAGAACCGAAAGAAAATGACTTACGTAAATCGTTGCGTTTCGTTGCAGCTTGTCTATGCGTGGCGAATGCCTCACCTGAGTCTGCATACAGATACGATATTGTTCGCAAGCTGTAAACAGTTTGTCATACGCCGGTTGCGCACGATTGAGCACTTTCCAGTCTATGAAGCGGTTTCTTGCCGTATAGATGTCGTTGTTGCTCAACAGTGTTTCAAGTGCTTTAAGACGCGCTTTGTCTGTTTTCGGTAGTCTTCTGTATGGCATCCTGTGTATATTCTTGTTATTATCAGTATTTACGTCTCATCATACGTGCCGAGTATGCGGCAAGTTCCATTTTCTTTTCTCGTGACAGTCTTACCGCTTCGAGATACTGCTCGCTTTCTCTGAAACATTGCTCTATCTTCTCGTTTGCAAGTTTGTCTATACCTATATTATTATATAAGTTTGTCACTGCGGTTATTTTTTCCTGCGCGTCAAATTCTTTCAATCCCGTAAGACGTTCGAGTTCGTCGCGCTGTTTAGCGTCTGCTCTGTTGAAAGCATTTATCAGCATGTATGTTTTTTTGTTCGATATGATGTCTCCTCCTATTGCTTTTCCGAACACATTCGGGTCTCCATAAACATCGAGAAAGTCGTCTTGTAGTTGGAATGCGAGCCCTATTTTCTCTCCGAACTTATACAGATTTTCCGCATCTTCATCGGAAGCATCG
>CALGRN010000062.1 GCA_937880835.1 uncultured Prevotella sp.
AACCACATGAAGCCGAAAGGCACATTCCATGAATGTTGCCGGTCAACGTAGTTTCACATGTGTTGAAATCGCCGTGCGCATCTATATAAATTACAGCAATATCTTTATTATATTCAAGTGCCCCAGAGATAGTTCCCCATGACATTGAATGATCTCCTCCTATTATTAATGTTTTTTTCTTGTTGGTTAATGATTTGAACACGTGGTCAGACAATATTCTACAACTATCAATAATGGGTTGTATATACATCATATTGTCTTTTATTTCTTTATTGTTAAAATCTTGTATTTGTTTACATGGAATTTGTAAGAATTCAATGTCTTCGAAAGTGGCTTTGGATATAATATCTGAAACTATATCTGCCCCCAATTCTACGCCAATTTTATCACATCCAAGATTAATAGGGAATTTTATAATCTGATACATACTTATTTAATTCTTTTTTACTATATCTAAATTAATCCAAGATCCAAGTAGCACGTCATCTTCTTTTTTATCAAAACTTTCAAAACCACTGCCATCGAAAAATGTCAATTCTCCAAATAACAACTTTCCATTAACGATATACCAATCCACTCGACAATGAGCCATGTTTTTTGTAAGTTTCTTGCTAAGTTCTAACATCTCGGAAAAACATTCAGGTTTTGGCATTGTAATGTTTGAAGTTGCTCCGTATCCACCTTGACTTATATCTGTTTTATTCCAATTTTCATCATAATAATCTTGCGTATGCGTATTAGAGTGTCTATTCATGTGCAATTCTATAAGCTTTGCTTTTCCGGAGAAACACATAACTTTGTAATCTCTTATATCTTCTCCACTTTCTTGTGCTATATATTTTTCTGCAATGATTCTGGGTTCAACATCCTTGTAAGGCCACTCTCTTGTTCCATAATAATAATTCTTTTTTAAACATTTATTTATTTTCTTCTTTGCATCAGCCTTATCAAACAGAGTTTTATCTTTACAAATTACAAGTCCCCCGGAATCATGAGTGCATTTTAAAACGAATTGTTTTGGAAGACTGCCGAAATCTATATCATCAAAGTTTTTCCAAACGCCGAGAGTTGGTATTATATATTTATCTCCTAAAAACTCTGCAATATAATCTTTAACAAGATATTTGTCAACCATTTTTGTGTATTCGGTTTTTCTATCATAAAGTTTTAACCATTGTAATTTTTCATTGTATGTGATTGGATTTTTTATATTTAACCTTTTACCGGTTTGAAAATAAAATTCTAATTTAAGATATAACTCATCGTTTTTTATGAATTTTGCTAAACGATGAAGAATTACACTCGCAAAATATCGAGGATTAGTTAAAGCCTTTATAATTCTTTTATCCATTATTTTCATTTAATATATTTATCATCATATCTCTATGGGATTCACATCTTATATTATTTAATACAGAACGTATTTTCTTTTTACTTGTAAAAGAAGGTAATAGCTTCATCTTGCAAAGCAACATTAAATATCTATTACTATATGGAGATAATATAGCTTTATAGTTCTTCTCTTTTTTCTTGCAAAAAGTTTGGAATTCTTTTTCTAAACATTCATCATCTGATATTATTTCATTTATTTTTAGAAGATTTTGTTTAAAAATTTTACGTTCCGAATCATCCATTAATCTTGTTAGAATTTTCTTTCCTTTACATTGAATATATGGATATTCCTTTACACTTGGAGTTAATTCTTTATTAATAGTGATTTCTATGAAAAAACCTTCATACCATTCTTTTTCTTCTTTTAAGGGAGAGAAAAAATAGAAATTTCCAAGACCATAATATATTATTCCTTTGTTATATTTTTCAAAACCACTATAACAATGCTGATGATGATTTATCACCATATTTGCCCCCACATCAATAAAGAATCTATATAATTTCTTCATTCTTGGAGAAGGTAATTGATATCCCTCATGTCCACCATGAGTAATTACGATAATAAAATCTGAATTATTTTTCGCTGTTGTTATATCATTATATACATTTATTGTATCTATTTCATTTGAACCTGAATAATGACCGACAGAAAATTCGGATTCACAAAAATTTAATATCGCTATTTTTTTATTTTCTACTTCTTTATAAAGAATCTTACGCTTTTCCTTAGGGTTTCTTCCTCCACCAACAAAATCCATTCCGTTTTGTTCCGCTGCTGATATTGTTAAATCAACACCACGATCACCATAATCATAAAAATGATTATTAGCTAACGTTAAAGCAGTTATACCGGTTTGTTTTAAATATGATATAGTTTGAGATGATGTGTTTATATTTGGTCCTACTTTTTTTATATAATTACATTTTTCATCTATAATTGGTGCTTCGAGATTTACGAGGGAAATATCTGCATTTAATAAAATATCTTTAATGTTATTATCTATTGCACTTCTATTATCTACGGAGCATATTCCTTTTTCAGTTGATACAAAATCTCCTAATACAATTATTTTCATATGATTATAATTAATTCTTTTTGTTGTATTATTATAATGATAAGTTGGAATCCTTATTTTTTTTTATTGATGAAATGATTTTGTTTGTGAATATTTTTGCTCCATTGCTATTTAAATGCCCATAGTCATAAAACAATTCGGCATGTTTTATAAATTCGTTATCATTAGTTTTATCAATTAAAGGTATTGATTTTTGTTTGCAATATCCATTTACCCAAATATTAAACCTATTTTTATTTGCAATAACAAGAGAAGGTGAAATACTTATGAATAATTTTATGTTCTTTTGTTTACATACTTTTACAATGTTGTTTAAATATTTCAGATTTACCCTATCAACAGAAAATGAAATTTCCGGTATATAGTTAGGTCTCATTTCTATATTTTCTTTTATTGGCATTGGTCTATATCCGTCTAAGTTATTTTTCTCATTATTTATATATGAATGTATGAGCCATTGCCAACTGTTATTATAACGATATATATTTGAACGCAACTTTATTTTCTTTATATTAGGTGAAATATCGTTTATAATAGCATCCAAGTCATCTGAAATTCCATAAAAACAGTTCATTTCAGCAATATGTGAATTCCAATCACTATTCATAACAGATGGGGTTAAATCTATAAAAATTATTTTAGGTGTACATCTTTTTAAATAAGAATAAAAAACCATAGCACAATATAGCATATTCTGTCCGTCATATCCTGCGTTATATACAGTTAAATTCAAACTATCTTTTAGTATTTTTGTATCATAGTGGTGATTGGCTGTTGAAGGTCCTAATATTAAAACGTCTGATTTTCTATGAAATAAAGATTGTACACTGTTTGTCTGATTAACTCCTATATCAGGGACTTTCAAAATAAGTTTTTTTGAAAAAGCACCTATAAAGAAATCAGAAAATAAAATAATGGATAAAACTATTAATATGAATAGTAATTTTCTCATATTATAATGAACATAAATTTAAAACTGAAAATAAATAAATTTGGCACCTTCAAGCTCGCCTGTGTAGAAAATATAAACAATAAGCATTCCAAAGAAAAATGCTTGAGTTGTTATATTTTTTGAATGCAAAAAGTGCAAGTTCCATTGTTCTTCATCTTTAAGTTCTTTAAATACAAGAATAAATATTGGTATTATAGCGGTCAGTGCCCAACTAAAAAAGAAGGCTCCCGATGTCGTTAGTCTTGATATAAAACCAATAAAATGTTCAATAGAATTTGCCCTGAATATTATCCAGCCAATTGTACATAATATAAATACAAAGATAATAGAAAAATATTTAAACCATATAGTCTTAGAATAAGAGAATTTAGAATTAAATTTTTTAACTTTTCTATATAAATAAACTAATACTCCATGATATCCACCCCAAATAACAAAAGTCCAATTAGCTCCATGCCACAGCCCGCTTATAAGGAATGTGACTAAGGTATTTCTGAAAACTTTTATAGAAGAGCATCTGCTACCTCCAAGTTGAAAATAGATATAATCTCTAAGCCAAGTCATAAGAGTCATGTGCCATCTTCTCCAAAAATCACTTATATTGGATGCAAATATCGGACGTGAAAAATTTTCTGTTACTTTTATTCCCAATATTCGTCCAACTCCTATTGCCATTTCAGAATATCCGCAAAAATCTGCATATATTTGAAATGAGTATAGCATCGCTGCTATAATAAGCGTTATTCCGCTATGATTATAATAATTATTGAATACTGCGTCCGTATATGGTGATATTTTATCTGCAATACACATTTTCAAGAACATTCCCCAAAGAATTCTTTTACATCCTTCAATTATATAGTCAAATCTTATTTTTCTTTTATTATATAATTGCGGTATAAAATCACAGGCTTTATCAATAGGACCAGACATAATGGTTGGAAAGAAAGCCACATATGTTGCGAATGTTATAAAATCCTTTGTAGGTTTTATGCTTTTATTGTTTATTTCTATAATATAACCTATAAGTTTGAATATAAAGAAACTTACGCCAATTGGCACGATTATGTTAAACGAACTGAAATTTGTTTTTATATTGAATAAACTTAATAGATCAGCTATTTGTTCTATAAAGAAATTTAGATATTTAAAATATAATAATATAGCTACGCCTGATAATATTCCAAGAAATGTAAGGTTATTTGATTTCTTCCTGTTTCCTTTATCTGATTGTTTTTTTATATGAATTCCCAATATATAGAATATAATTGTTACTATCAATAATAAAGGTATCATACGCAGGTCTGCCCAACCGTAAAAGAAATATGATGCAAACAACAACCATGCATTTTGTGCTTTTACATTATTTTTAAATAATATAAAATATGGTATAATAAATGATATAATGAAAACACAAAAAATAAAAGAATTTACTAACATGTATTGGGTTTTATATTTATTATGCTACTTTTTTATTATTATCTTTGAATATACAAATTACATCATATTTTGCAAAAGCTACCATTGATTTTTAGAACTTATGTTTTCTATTTGTTTCTAAACATGTTTTGATAAATAAAAGTTCTTATTTTTGTAGGAAATGATATTTGGGCAAATCGTGATATATAATTCTTTATAAGTTGCGGATAAGAAATTAAATTCCATTGATACATAAGTTTGAAAATTTTCATATGATCTTTGAAATATTTAAAACCACCCCTACGTGAGAATTGATTTGCACCGGAACGGACATTAACAACAACGTCGGGAATATTCTTGAATTTACATTTATTTCTCATCATTCTCGCCCAAAGGTAATAATCTTCTTGACGATAATCGGATTTATAATTACCTGCTGCAAGTAAATCTGTTTTTTTGAAGATTACCGTTACATGGTTTACTCCGCAACGATAACGCATGAATTTCTTTATTTCTTTGTCTTCAAGAGGTAATATGCGTTGAACTACAATATTAGATGGGGCATCTACAAACTCTGTAATCATTCCTCCAACAAGAGATAAAGAAGCATCTTCTTCGAAACATTTCATTTGTTTTTCAAATCTATCAGGAAGTGATATGTCGTCACTATCCATACGTGCAAGGTAGTCATATTTGGCATTTATGACAGCAATACGCAGAGCTTCTCCTAATCCACCATTCTTATCTAAATAAAAGGGCTTTAAAGCAGGAAATATCTTTTTTGTATCTTCTATGACTTTATGTAAACTTTCAGGTATAGGACCATCGGCTATCAATATTATCTCGTTTGGTTGTAGTGTCTGGTTTATTATACTGTCTAATGCAGTTTTTAAGAATAAAGGATTATCCTTCTTATAAACTGACATTATTACTGAAAATTTATTTTTGAATTCCATGATCATTTGTTTTTATAAAAGCAATTAATTCAATCCATTGTCTGACAATGTTTTCCGTATAAAATAATTCTCCTTTTACTCTGCTATTTATAGCATAAGTTTCGATTTTATCATTATCTGCAAGAAGAGTTCTTAATGCGTTTGAAAATCCATCAACATCATTACATTCTACCAAAATACCATTCTCATTTTCCGTAACTAATTCTTCTGTACCAGAAACTTTGGTAGAGATTATAGGCATGCCAATACATACGGCTTCAACCATAGAGTTGCTCATTCCTTCGTAATCACTTGATAAACAGAAAATCTTAGCATTAATTATTTTTGCAATTACATCTTTATCGCGTCCCGGCAGTAAGATTTTTTCCTGCATATTTAATTTCTCTATTTGTTTTTCAAGAATGTTTCTTAAAGGTCCTTCTCCGTATATGATCAATTTGTAAGTTGGAAAATCGTTTGCAATTCTTGCAAAGGCATCTATCATAAGTTTTTGATTCTTTTGAGGATAAAGCCTTGCTACGCTTATTATAATATCTTCTTTCTTGCTTTCTTTAAGATTAAAGACATTTTCATTTACAGGATTAAATATTATTGATGTTTTCTGTTTTATCTTTTCCGGGAAATAATTTTTTATTTTTTGTGTCTGTACCACTAACCAATCAGTATGGGGTAATAATAATTTTCTTAGAAACTTTCTTGTTGTTGACATTCTCGAAGGTTCATTTCTTTCCGATGAAATTATGGGTATTCCTGTTCCCATAAGAGCTAATATTGTGAAACAATAAACTCCTTCTGTGAATGCTATTACCATTTCTGTATCGGATTCCTTAATATGTTTTCTTAACCATAATATTCCTTTACATATAAAATTATGTCTTATTTCTTTTTTTGCAAATGTTACTTTTATATTGTCGTTTAATTTGTAAAATATGTCGTTATATTTAAGACAAATTACTTCTATGTTGTTGCCTCGCTTGGATAATTCGTTGGAAAGAATGGAAACAACTCTTTCGCTACCTCCCGCGCCTAACGATGCTGTGATAAAAGTTATTTTCATTTTTAATTATGCTGTTATAATAAAAGATACTATAAATTTATTATATAGTGGTTTAATCTTATACTTCACGGTGTAAGAAGTTTATTTAGCAAAAAATCCCAACGCTTAATAGTGTTTTCCTTAGAATAATATAATGATCTTTTTACTGCATTCTTCTGAACGGTATGCATATATTCCTTATTATTGAGAAGTTTTCTTATACTGTCAGCTAATTTGTCAGCATTCTCCGGTTCGCATATAACTCCTTCGTTATCATTTGTTATTATTTCACGTTGTCTTCCTTTATAGTCGCATGCAACGCAGGCACATCCTTGCGACATTGCTTCTATAAGAACAAGACCGAAGCCTTCGTATCTGCTGCTTAATACAAAAATAGATGATTTCTTATATAAA